>JBFJYU010000035.1:0-16149 GCA_041622435.1 Thermoplasmatota archaeon
ACGCCGGTCGCCAGCTGCACCGGGAGCGGGCCGCGGGCCGTGTAGTCGTCGAGGCGACCGGCAATGGATGCACGCAGCAACCAGTCGCCGGGCACGTCGCCGCGTTCGGGCCGGGCTTCCACGTTGAGCTGGGTGATCGTGGCATGGCGCAGGCCGTGGATGTAGAGGCAGTTCTGATTGTCGGGCCAGTCGGCCGTGTGGATCAGCGTGCCGCCGGGGCCGGGGTAGCTGGAGCTCACAACGTTGAGGGTGACGTCGCGGTAGAGCCAGTTGAGTTCGGTGCGATCTCGGTCGGTGTGGGGCGCGTCGCGGTCGGGTACGGGGTGGGGGTCGGGGCCGGATCCCGGTTCGGCCTGAACCCACCCGGCCAGAAGCGGGGTGGTCAGGGCGACAAGGATCATCGTTTGTCGCAGCATGAGCTTCGGTCGCCGCAAAGGCGCGGCGCTGTTTGGGGCCCGTCGAACAGGCCTTGGCCTGAACGTCTGGGCGGCGCGGCGCTCTTCGGGGGCGGGGCAAGCGAGGGGGCGGCTCGGCGAGCCGTCGATGCGCTTCGAGGACATGGTTTCATCCACAGTCTTGGTCGACTGCGGAGAATCTTCGATCCCCCGGCCTTAAAGCAGGGTATGTACCAGTGTGCAGATTGTTCAGGTGTTGACCGTGGCACCGCAGCCCTCCGGCTGCACCCGGCAATTTCCATTCGAAAAACGCATCCAAACTAGGCGCGGGCGAGCCGATTCGCCGTCAACAGGAGTATGGGCCGCCGTTCAGCGCTGTCTGGTTACCCTGAGTGATTTCCATCGGAAACCAAGGGGTTGAATGGATCGGTTAGGGGCAACCGATCAGTCGCGACTCCAGGTGCCGGTGCCGAGGGCTTCGATCCAGGCGGCCACCCGCTGGCGCTGCGGCCCCTTGAGTCCCTTCTTGTGCACGTAAGCGGCCCCGGCGCCAGGGGTCGCGGCCAGGCAGCGGGCGAGCGGCCCGGCGTCCTCCTCGTCCGCGTCGACGCCGTAGGCGGGCAACAGGTGGCCGAAATCCGCCTTGCCCTCGATGGCCAGGTCCGTCTGGCGCGGAACATAATGGCCGCCCCCGACGCCGACCAGCACCGGCGCATCGATGAAGCCCCGGCCGTCCAGGACAGCCGTCACGGCGGCGGCCAGCGCCAGGCCCGACGGGCGGTCCTCGTACCAGTCCTCGTTGCTGCCGATCTCCACGAACAGGCTCGGCTGGGCCATCAGTGGCCCGTGGTGCGTCGCCTCGTACGTGACCTGATGGGGCAAATCGTGGGCGTCCCGCTCGACGCGCAGGCGCCGCAGGAGAGCCCCCATGTCGCGCGGGGCCGCCGGGCTGAGCGTGCGCGGCCGGCCGCCAAATTCGGCGGCGTTGTGGTTGCCGATGGGGTGCACCGTCAGGCTCGGCTGCCCCGAGGCCGCGCGGTGGCGGCTCAGGAACCAGACGGCATCGATCGGCCAACCCGTGGCCGCAAGGTCGCCCGAGAGCGCCTCGTCCACGATGGTCGGCCCCTCCACCTCAACCATCCGGGCGTCCCCGCGGAGCCGCACCGGCCGGCCGCGAAACGTCTCCTGGGACTCGGGCCAGTCGCCCGACTCCAGCAGCCGGTCGCGGATGTTGGTGCTCGCCGAATCGGACAGACTGCACACGAGCACGCGGGGCATGGGGGGTCTCCAGCTAGCGAACCACTATACAGGATTGCCGGACAGGCCGGGGCGCGTTCGAGCGGGGCTATGCCCGTGTCGGGTATGTCCGTTCGATGGATTCCGGATCAACGCGTACCTTGGCTTTGCTCCTCGTCAGCGCGACCCTGCTGGCAGCTTCGGGCGCATCTGCTGACGACCCTCCTGATCTCCCCATGCCGGCACTGGAGATGCTCGATTTGCTCGGCGAGCAGCATGATCCGCTTGCCACTGAATGGGAGAAAACAACGACCGTGCGCGCCGATGCCGTCGGCTATGTATGTATGGGCATCGTGTTCGTCACCGACACGGTATGCCTGAATGGCGTGCCCGTGTATTCACACATTGTGTACGAGGAAGTCTACATCAACTTCTGCGGCCCGTGGGGCGCCACGTACACCAATTCGATCGAATTCACCAGCGGCCTGTTCAAAGGAGAAGGTGCCAATGGTGGGGCCCTGTGGTAGGCACCGGGAGGCGTCGCGTTCTCGGGCTCGTTTTCCTCCAGACATCCCCGAGTGATTGGAACGATCGGTGGCGACGTGGCATTTGCCGAACACACCAGTGTCGGGGCTGGCTTCGGGGCGTTCCAGGGGTCCTTTGCATTGCATGGCACGGACATCTTGACCCGCACTTCCGAGTTCCACTATGAGTCCACACTGGTGGATGCTGAGGTCGTCGAGGAAACAAAATACTTCAAGTGTCCCGAAGAATTCCTTGGAATTCCGTGATGCGCACGGTGCTTCTTGTCTGCCTCGTGGCGGCCTACTCGCCCTTTTCCGGCTGCACCACGCCTGGCCTCGAAGGCGGCCCTTCCATCTGGCAAGCGGAGTACGCAGCCTACGAGTGGCACGTTCCGGAACGCGGCTCGGGAAGCCTGCGCCTCAACATGCAATGGTCCAACGGCAGCCTCGCAGGCGTCGCCTCGGTCGACGGCGAACTGGACGGTACATCCGTCGATGCGACACTCGAATTCTCCCTGAACGCATCGTCCGGCGAGCGCCGGTGGTTAAGGTTCCTGCGGGGGGGCTCGGCGGAACCGGGGTTCCTCGACGCGAGCCTTCCGGATATTCTGTACCCGTTCGGGTCGCGTGCCTTGGTAGGCGACGTCCGGCTCCCGGCACCGCAGGCGCCCCAGTCGCTGCTCGAACAAATGATTCCACTCGGGCCTCAATGGGCCGTCGTAGCCGGAGCCACGACGTGGGGTGCCTTCGACATCCACGCTTCGCGCAATGGCGAAACATGGCGCCTCGCAGCAGGCGGCGCGTGCGATTCGGCCTGCCTGCATGCCGTCAACGGAGAGCGCCTCACCGAGATCACTGTCGTGATGAGCGGCCATGGCCCGGGAATGTTTCCAATCACGATGGAGCGCCGCTGGAGCCAGGCCGACGTTTCCCTGGTCCTCACGCGCACCGAACACGACGCGGCTGGCCAAATGGTCCCGACAAACGCGGAACCCCCGCCCGGTCTGCGCGAACCGCATGGTCCGCAGTGTCCGAGCCCGTGCGAACCCCGTGGCTGGCCCGCGCGACTATCGCTGCGGCGTGCCCTCGCCGCCATGGAGGCGGAACCCCGATGGCTCGGGTGGGCCGCCGAGCACCCTGACTGGTCGCTTCGGCGGGTATTCGGGGCGCCGCAGGACATGGAGGCGAGTTCGTGGCTCGTGCGCACCGGCGCTCCCGCGTCCAGCGATTTTGCGCTAGCCTACGTGGGGTTGGCCGCAGGCGGGCCGCTACTTGCGCTGGAGGCGGCCGAATCCGAGCCGTGGGCTGGTGACCTGACCAACGCGGAAACAAGCCCGTTGCTTCCCCCCGTCAACGCGACCCTCGGCCCGGTTCTCCGAGCGTTCAACGCCTCGCACGACGACATTGCCGTCCTTGGCTTCGTCGCCGGCGCGCCCGATGTCGACGCGAACCTGCTGGGCCGGTATCGTTGGGTGGTACACATGCGCTCTGGCCATGAACCGGCCCGGTTCGAAGCGTCAGCGTATCACGCGCGGCTCCTCGAAGTCACGTTGGAGCGGTAGCCCGCCGGTCTTGGGCCTCGGTTCACGGCTGCTTCACGACGATGGGAATCGCGGCAACGACGCGCGGCCGCCGCAAGATCGTGGCCCGAATCCATTGCCGGCCCAGGATCAGGCCGAGTCCGATGGCGACGGTGAGCGTCAGGTGGGTGCTCTTGGTGCGACCCGTCGGCATCTTCTTGTCCTCCTTGGCCCCGGTGATCGGCAAGAAGGTCTCGCTGACCCAATGGGTCGGCATGCCATGGCGGCCGAGGATCTCCTTCACCTCGGGCGCCGCGTTGCGGCGCTTGCTCCACAGGTGCTGGACGTACTTGTTAGAGAGTTCCACCTCGCTCTCCAATCGGCCGTCGCGAAACGCCCGCACGTGGATTTGAAGATCCTCCGGCTCCTGGCGCACGACGCCCCAGACCATGCCGGGCTTGCGCGCCTGCTTCGGGTCGCGGGTGAAGCCCTCCGCCAGGAGAACCGCCTTGCAGGCCTTCAGCCAAACGGCTACCTGAGGGTCGGGGGCCTCCGGCTCGATGGGGCGCGCTGGGCCCGACGGCTCGTGGGGTTCGTCGCGCGGAACGTCGGGGACGGGATCGTCCATCAACTCAGGGCTCGCATCGTCCGGGGAGGCTTCCCTGGGCACGACCAGTCATCGGGCGCTACACCTCTTTAGCCTTGACCCCCACGGCTAATGGCGCCCACCCTCTCGTCGACGCGTGACCGCGCCCGCTCCGGCTGCCGCGACGACGCCGTGCCCCCGGTGCCGGCACCCCATCGAGGTGATCGATGAACCCGATGGGCAGGCGACTTGCCCGGCCTGCGAGTTGCGCGTGACCTTCATCGATGTGCCCGACCGGCCCTGCGACCGTTGCGGGTCCCCGGTTGCACTTCCCGGCCCGGCCGCCGTGCGCTGCCTGGCGTGTGACCACGTCCAAGCTGCCGAGGTCGGACGCGCGGTGCGCTTTGAGGCCCGTTGCCCGCGTTGCCGGCGGCGCGTTGAGGTGCCCGCCGACGATGATGAGGCGCCTTGCCCGGCCTGTGGCGCGATGCTTGCTCTGTCGGACACGCTTTAAACGTGATTCGAGTTGGAGCCACCGTCCCATGGCCAAACCGCTGGCAGAGCACAAAGGCGTCGTCAAGTCCCGCAAGAAGCGCGACGAGGAGACCGCTGGCACCGGCCGCAAGTGGCCGTTTCGCCGAGGCGGGCCCAACGAGGAGGCTGCAGCCGAGGCGGGCTTCGACATGGAGTACGTCCCTGGCGGCTCCGTGCGACGCATCACATTCGAAGACGAACCGCCGGCGCCGGAGCCCGAACCCGAGCGGCCGGCAAGGTCTTGGGTTCCCCGTCACGTCGCTGACGTGCGCGACATCGAGGCCGAGGTGGATCGCATCGGCCGCCAGGGGCCTGCCCCCTCGCGGACCCCGGCGTCCAGCACGACGCGCACGAGCCGCAGCACCAGCACAAGCCGCTCGTCGCGCCTTTACGAGACGCCCGGCGGCTATGTCGACGAGGCGCGCGCCGCCGATCGGCGCGTGCTGTACACCGGCACCTCTCGCGGCCGGGCCTCGGACGAGGACCGGCGCTTCTCCCCGGCCCACGTGGACCGGGTTCTCGCCGAACGCTATCGCGACCCGGAATTCCAGCCCGTGGCGCCCCCGGCACGCTCCTCCGCGCCGTCGACGGCCCGCGACGAGCTCGATGAGACGATCGGCAAGCGTGTTCGCGAAGTGCGGCGCACGCGCACGGTGACGCGCCAGGTCGGCGACGAGCCGCCCCGCGTAGTGTCCCACGAGACCAGCGTCGAGGGATGGGCCCCCGAAGCCGCTCCGGCCGAGGCGCTGGCGGGTTCCGTGGTCAAGAGGACCAAGACGACTCGCAAGGTCACCAAGACCGTTTCCAAGCCGGCGGCCAAGGAGCCCTCCGAGGCGCCCTCCAAGGCGGCCGTCGAACGCCCCGCCAAGGCCGCTGCGAAGGCGGCAAAGCCTGCCGCCAAGCCGGTGGCCAAGGCTGAAACCAAGCCAGAGGCCGAGGAAAAGGAGTACCAGCCGCAGTGCGCCGGACTCACCCAAGCCGGCGTCCAATGCCGCAACTCGGCGCGCGCCGGCAGCAAGTATTGCTCCAGCCACAAGGGGTACCGGCCGCCGAGCGCAGCCAGCCTGACGCAACTTGACACCGAGCCGCAAGTCAAGGGCGCGCCTGACACTACGCCGCAGCTGCTGGAAGCCTCCAGCACGTCCAAGACAATCGGCTCGGGCGACCTGCAAGCGCAGTGCGCGGCGCTCACCACGGCCGGCGTTCAATGCCGTAATTCATCGCGCACCAACAGCAAGTATTGTGCCAGCCACAAGTGCCACCGGGCCAAGTCCGCCGCGGCGCTGAAGGCGATCGATACCGCTCCGCGCCACGCGGGCGCGGCCGATACGAAGCCCGCCTTGCGCAAAACGGCCAACAAGTCCAAGAAGGGCGCCTGAGGGTGGATCAGCGATGATGCGGTCGCGCTTGCGCGTTGCGGCACTCCTCCTGACGGTAGCCGTTGCCGGTGCCGTGGTTGCCCAGGGCCAGGGCGGCGGCGTGCAGGAGGAACTGGACGGCGACTGCTTCAGTTGCCACCAGCACGAGATGCCGTTGCGCACCATGTACGTCATCCAGCCGCCGCCGACGCTGGAGGTGGAGCCCGGCCAGTCGTTCGAGTACCAGGTCAAGGTGAACCACGTTTGGACGACCAAGCTGAACCTGCGCGCCTTCACGGCGTCGCTGGACCTGTCCGAGGCGCCTGGCCTCCGCTTCGTCGGCGAGGAAATTCCGCCGGTCGTCGGCACCCAGCAGGGCACCATTCCCCTTGATCTGGCGACGCTGGATCGGCCACAGGCGGCCCAGTTGCAAGTTGAGGTGCCCGCCGGGGCCACCGATGTCCTGCTGGTCGTCGTGCCCAGCGACACAACGCCTGCCGGGCCTGACCTGAGCCTTACGGTCAAGCCGTCGGCTGGCGACAACATCCGGGTCAACAACGCAGGGCCCGGCCAGCCCGAGGTTTTTGCCTTGCAGGGTGCGTCTCAGGTGGCTGCCGCCGGCTTTGGGAACTGGAGCGTGGAAGTCAGCTACCGCCCCATCGATCCCAACGCGGTGCCGCCGGTGTCGACCGGTACCCGCCAGGGCGTTGATTTCACGCTAAACCACGGCGTCTGGTTCAACACGACCGGTGCGACCAAGCAGTTCGTGTTCAAGGAAGGCCCCATTACCGGGGGCCAGGCGATGCTTCTGACGTGGCAACTCCAGGCGAGCGAGGAGGCGGTGACCAGCGAACAGGTGGTTCGTGCCCGCGTCAACGTGACCGCCCATTACGATCACACGGATGCCGGCAATCCGGACTACGGTAACTACACCAAAGGTGCCCAGGTCCTGTTGTCGGCGCTCGGCACCGGCGAGGGCCTGGTTCTACAGGACCCTGATGCGCAGGGCACCATCCTGATCGTGTCCCCGGATTCGGGGGTCACCATGGCCCGCGTCAGCGAGGCCGTCGGCTATGCGACCGCGTTCCTGCTGTTGGGTTCCGTTTGGACGGGCGGCATGTTTGGCAAGGCCAGCCGGCGCCAATTGAATTCCGTGTTTGGCAGCGCCAAGCGGCGCGTGGCGTTCCACAATTTTGTCAGCTACGCGCTGACGGCGGCCGCCATCGCCCATCTGGTGCTTTTCATCATCGAGGTGCGCTACCATTGGTCGCTGGGGCTGATCTGGGGTGGCGTGGCGCTGCTGGCGATGTTTGGCCTCGGCGTGACCGGCGCCATTCAGATTCCACTCATCCGGAACTGGGGCTATCCGGCGTGGCGTTGGACCCACCTGGGTCTGGCGATTGCGTCGCTGGCGTTCACAGTGTTCCACATGCTCTTGGACGGCGCCAACTTCGTGGATGTGGCCCAAGCCGTCGGCTGGGAGGATCCGCTTGTGAAGTGGCTCGACAGCAACCGCGTGAGCACTTAGGGCGAGGCGTCCGGGTCCCCTTCGGGCTCCAGGGTCACGGTGTAGGCATCCGCCAGGTCGTTGGCGATGTGCAGGTACCAGAGGCCGGCACGGTTTGTCTCCACGGTGAGCGTGCCGCCGTTGAGGGGGTCATACCGGATTTCATCCACGGCCCGCAGCAACGGGTCGTAGAGTTCGGCCGCGCCGTAGGCGCCGCGTACGTCGGCGGTCCAGGTCTGGCCGGGTCGGCCTTCGAACGCGTACCAGTCGTGCGCGTCGGCGCCCATACCATCCAGCCGGCCGTCGAACGTTCCGGGTCGCACCAGTAGCGCAGCGCCGGGAACGTCGCCCGCGTCGGCTCCGGATCCGGCGTCGTTTTGCAGGCTGGCCAGGCGCACCGTTGCGCTGAGGCTTGCCTCAGGCTGCCAGATGGTGCGGCGTAGGAGTTGGTCGATCGAGCGCCACTGTTCCAGTTCGCGGCGCGGTGCGGGGTTGTCCGCCTGCAACGTTTGCCAGGCGCGTTCGAGCGCCTCTTCGTCGATTTGGCCGTAGCCGTGGTCGGCGTTGCCGGCGGGCGACGGGGTGGCGGGGGGTGTGCCGGCGGCGAGCAGGTGCTCGAGGGCGCGTGGCGGCGTCACATCTAGGCCGGCGTCGCGGGCCCGGGCGAGCAGGTTTGCGAGGTGACCCGCCGCCTGGGGTGCTGCGGCGCTGGTGCCGGTGTGGGTGGCGGTGCCGTCGAGGGCGTCGTGGCGGGCCGAGGGCAGGTTGGTGGCGGCGATGGCATCGACTGGCGTGCAGTGCCAGGTGCTGGCGGCGCCGCCGCCTTCGGAGGCCCCGATGCGCGTGACGCCGAGTGGCCCGGTGTAGGGGCTGGTGTAGGTGCTGCACCGGTCTGCGGCGGCCGCCGTGCTGGTGAGTCCGTTGCCCGACGCCACCAGGATGGCCTTGCCGGCGGCGACGACTTCCTCGACGCCGGCGGCCGCGTCGTCGGCAATCGCGGGGATGTTGGCCTTGCGGCCCATGCTGAAGCTGACGACATCGATGTAGTCCTGGCGGGCCGCCCAGCGCAGGCCGGCCTCGAAGCCGCCGGCGGGCACTTCGACGATGACGAGCAGCACTTCCGGCACGGCGTCGTCCACCTGCCCGCCGCCGGCCAGCGCGGCGCTCAGGGTGCCGTGGCCGTTGTCGTCTAGGATGGGCAGGAAGTCCGATGGGGCGTCCTCTAGGGCCGGGAGTACGTCGGTGAATTCGCCGAAGCTGACCGCGCCGATGATGCGGGTGCCGGGGATCGTGTAGAGTTGGGCGTCGAACCGGTCCAGGATGCTGTCGTAGCTGGAGTGGGACAGCGACCGCCACACGTCAGCGTCGGCGGCGCGCGCGGACTCGTAGTCGGGCGCCTCGACCGTCAACTCCAGGGGCACCGCTGCGGCGGGGAAGCCCGCCACGAAGGTGCTGGGGTGCGCTGTCAGGCCGGGTGCGGCGAACCACTCGTGGTACGGGTTGACGCCGGTGTCGATGACGGCAACGACGACCGGTTCGCCGTCCGGCGCGCCCAGCGGCGTCAACCCGGTGACCGGCGCCGGGTCGAGGGGTGCCAGGCGCGGCGGGGAGGCATCGATGGCGAACGAGAACCGGTACGCGTCGGGCGTGAACCAGTGGTAGTGCAGGAACCATGTTTCGCTGCGCGCCGCCTCGACCACGACCGCGACGGACATCGCCGGCGTCAGCGCGCATCCGGACGCCAGGGGCGTCTGGGATTCGTCGACGATGTCGAAGCAGCCGACCAGGCCGAGGACGAGGAAGTGAACGGCGCTTCCCGCCGGGGCCTCGAACGCGTAGAAGTCGTCTTGGTCGCCCGGCATGCCGAGCACGCTGCCCTCGTAGACCCGCCCGGGCAGGACCTGGAAGGCCGCGTCGGGGGCGTTGGGCGCGTCGCCGCCGGTGCCTGCGTCGTCCTGCTGCGTCGGCAGGGTGGGAATTGGTGGTACGGCCTCGGGGGGTACCTGGGCCACGGCGGCCGAGGCCAGGAGGAGCAGTAGGAGTGCTGCGCGCACGTGCATGCCGGCCGATGAGGGTCGACGTTCAAAATCATTGGGTGCAACTTATTCGAATTGGTTGAGCCGAATGGCGGGCTCGGCAGCCGGGCCGGGCGGCCCAAACCTTGAAGGACGCGGTCACGTCGGAAGCACCGTGCTTGAGATCACCCACCGCGACGGCCGCGCCCGCGAGGCCCGCTGGCAGCCCCGCGAAGACGGCCCCGTCGTGCGGACGCCGGGCCTGATCGTGCCCGATGTGGGCGGCCTGCAACGGCCCGCCTGGACCGAGGTGACGGTGACGCGCCAGCCCGCCAACGCGGGCGTCGTGGAACTGGTCTCCGCGGGAACCTGGTTCTACGCCGACGCCGAGCGTGAGGCCGCAGCCGCAGCCGCGGCGGCAGCCGGAGGGGGGGAACGTGGTGATGGCTCGGGCGAACTCGTCATCGCAGCACCCCAGCCGGGCCCGACCGCGCAGGTGCAGGTGATCGACGTGGGCTCCGAGCTGGCCATTTTCCACGACGCCGGCGGCTGGGCCAGCAACCCCCGCAACCTGGTGCCGGCGCTGATCGAGGCCAAGACCCAGGCGACCGAAGGACGCCTGCTGTGGGCCCCCGCGCTCGCGACGCCCGCCGACTACGCGCTATGGGTGTACCTCGGCGTCGACCTGTTCGATGCCAGCCCGCTCCTGTTGGCGGCCGTGCGCGGCCAGGCATTGACCATCGACGGCCCCCTCACCGCGCAGGAGGCCGGCCAGCTGCTCGGAGACGGCGAGGCGTGGGACGAGGCGCAACTGCGGGCACACAACCTGGAGACCGCCCGGCGGGAATTGCTGCGCATCCGTCACGCCATCGAGGCCGGCCAGTTGCGGGCCCTCGTCGAACGGCGCATCTATGCGGCGCCCGCAACGGTGGAGATCCTGCGCCGCTTCGACCGCGAGCACTTGTACCTGGAGGCCGCCGCGGCCCGCAACCGGGACGGCGATCTGCCGTGCATGACCCAGGAGAGCCTGTGGAGTCCCGAGGTCGAGGCGTTCCGACGCCGCTTCCGGGATCTCTACACACCCCCCGCCTCGGCGGACGTGCTCGTGTTGCTGCCGTGCAGCCAGCGCAAACCCTACCGACTCAGCAAGACCCACCGCCACTTCCAGCGGGCGCTCGACGACTCGGGCATCCGGTACCGCTGCCACGAAGTCATGGTGACCAGCCCACTCGGCCTAGTGCCCCGTGAACTGGAGAGCGTTCACCCCGCCGACGCGTACGACGTGCCCGTGACGGGCCACTGGAACCGCGACGAGGAGGCCATCATCCGCGAGCAGGTGGCGGCACTCCTGGACAAGCACCCCTACGCCCACGTCGTCAGCCACGTGGACACCCACACCCACGGCATCCTGCGCGACCTGCTGCCCGACGGCACCATCCACACCGCGGGCATCCATCGCCCCAGCGGCATCGAGGCCTGCAAGGCGCTGCGCGAGGAACTCCGCCGCATCCGCGCCGACGACCGCCGCGAGGGGGATTTCAAGCTCAACGTGGCCATCCGCCGCCGCGAGGACCTGCAAGCCCTCGCCACGTACCAGTTTGGCCCCGTCGCCGGCGCCGCGCTGGCCAAGGACGCCAAGGTTCGCGGCAAGGCGCCGTTTCAGAAGCTCCTCGGCCCCGAGGGCCAGCGGGGGATCACGACGATGGATCGCGGCCTCCTGAGCCTCACGTTGGAGGGTGCACGCATCGTGGCCGAGCATCAGACCCACCGCGTCTTCATCCCGGACTTCAAGCCCAAGAAGACCAGCACCCTGTTTGCCGTCGGCGTCGAGCGCGCCGATCCGGACGTGAGGACCGGTGACGAGGTCGTGGTCGTCCACGACGGCCCCGACGGCGTCGAAGTGCGCGGGTGCGGCGTCGCCCAAATGCCCGGCGAAGCCATGGCGCCCCTGAAGCGGGGCGGCGCGGTCAACCTGCGCCACGTGGCCTGATCACGGTTGCCAGTCACCCGGCGCTCCCGGTCCCAAGTGGCTAAGGGGGCGCGGCCGTTGCCCCGGCGCCGTGACACGTCTCCTCGTCCTGCCCCGCTGGGGCGGGCGCCCCGACAGCGACTGGTACGCCCCATTGCTAGGTGCCGCCGAGGCCAGCGGCCTGTTCTCCGAGGTCCTTTTCGTGGCCCACCCGAATCCGGATTTGCCGGTCATCGGGGAGTGCACCGCCGCGTTTGAGGCGGCCCTGGGCGACGACCCCCTACGCCGCGCCGACACCGTCGTGGTCGCCCACTCCGTCGGCGCGCAAGTGGTCCTGCGGGCACTGGCGGCTGAGGCGGACCCGGCACCGCTGCGGGCCGTGCTGGCCGTGGCGGGTTGGTTTCGCGTTGACGACATCCGCGAGACCAGCGCCCCCTGGGTCGAGCCGATTCCCCGCCTTGGGACCGCCGTGGCCGCCTGCGGGCGCCTCGTGAACCTAGTCTCCGACAACGAGCCCATGATCCGCGACTGGTGGGGCAACGCCTGGGCGTGGATGGAGGCGGGGGCGCACGTCAAGGTCGTGCCGGGCGCTGGGCACTTCATGGACCCCGACGCGGCGGCCGTGGCCCAGGAGCTCCTGGCGATCATCCAGCCGGACGACCCCAGGCCCGCCGATCTCAACTGAAGCGCGCGACCATCCCATTGCATCTGGCTGGCTTGCGGCTGCCCAACCAACCGTTCGGTTGCCTGTCCCACTGCCACTTGAGCAGCATTTATTTGACAACAAGCAAGTCAGCCGACCATGAACCCACCGTTCATTCGCCTGCCTCGCATCAGTTCCCTTCTGATTGTTCTCGCTCTTGCCGCCAGCCCGGTCCTGGGGGTGTCGGCCCCAGCCCATAGCGAAGTCGCCTCGGGCGGCAGCGCCACGGATCGCTTCGGGGCTAGCGTCGCCACGGACGCGGGTCGCATGGCCATCGGGGCCCCCGGCACCGGCGCCGGATACGTCAACGTGTACATCGCAGACGGCGACACTTGGGTCTACGAAGCCACCCTGCTGGCGCCCGACGGCGCCGTGGGTGACGGATTCGGCCGCTCCATCGACCTGAGCGGCCAATGGCTGGCCGTCGGCGCGCCGTCGGACGACAACGGCGCGGCCGGCGACGGCAGCGTGTACGTTTTCCGACTCGTGGATGAGGAATGGCGCGGGCCCGCCAAAGTGGTGGGAGCCCCGGGCGAGGTGGGTGCCAGCTACGGCATTGACGTGGCGCTTGACGACGATCACCTCCTCGTCGGCGCGCCCAACGCCGGCGGCGGCGGACGCGCGTACGTGTACGACAGCCTCGTCAACCCGCGCCTGCTGGCAACCTTCGAGCCTTCCGACACGGACGGCTTTGGGCGCAGCGTCGACATCGATCAGGGCACTATCGTGGTCGGTGCCAACCGTGACGATAGGGGCGCCATCAACGCCGGCGCCGTCTACTTCTACTCGGGCAGCCAGCGGGCGTGGAGCCTCGACGGCATCCTCACCGCAACCACACCCGTGGCTCACTCCTGGCTGGGGACCGCCGTCGCCATCAGTGGCGACACGGCCGTTGCCGGCGCCTACCGCGAGGGCAGCGACCCCGAAGACGACCTCTGGGCCGGCGCCGCCTACGTGTTCGAGCGCCTTGGCGGCTTCTGGTCCGCCACCACCCGCCTTGCCGCGCCCACCACCGAAGCGCGCGAATTCTTCGGCTACAGCGTTGACGTTGACCGCAACGGAATCATCATCGGCGCCCCCGCCATCCCAACCGGCGCCGGCGGGGCCTACCTGGTCGCCCGTGACGGCTTCGGCTGGACCGCCGCCGCCCGCATCGAAGGCGACGCGCGCGATGGCGATGAGGCAGGCACCAGCGTCGCCTTGGGCGACGGACTGGTGGCCATCGGGGCCCCCCGGGGAACGGGCGACGACCCCGGTACCTCGGGCGTCGTGGCGGTCCACACGTCCGATTTGGACAGCGACGGCGTGATGGATCGCGACGAATGGGATCTCGGCACCGACGAACTGAACCCTGATTCCGACCACGACGGCCTGCTCGACGGGGCCGAAGTCGACCTTGGCACCGACCCGCTGGACAGCGACTCCGACGACGACACGCTCAGCGACGGTGACGAGGTCCACGTCTACGAAAGCGATCCGCTCAACACGGACAGCGACGACGACACCTTCGCCGACGGTCAAGAAGTGGCATGCGGGTCTGACCCCAACGACCCCACGGTGGTTTCGCCCCTTGCCAGCCCCGGTGATCCCGACTGCCTGCTTCCTGAGGTCGTGGCGGACGCTGCGCCGTAGCCGCGGCGCAAGCGTCGATTCTTCTCCTTTCTTTCTTCCTCCTTCGTTCGTTTTTTTACGGTATGGCGGAAATCCGCCGGGACCCGTCTCGGTCGGCTCCGCTCGACCGGCTCAGCCTGGCACCGCCGGCCGCGCCCGGCGACGCCTCGTGCGTTGTGCCGGATCAAGTCGAATTGCCCGCGCCCTAGTCCCCTCGATCTGCGGCTTCCGCCGCTGCCTCCTCGCGGGCGGCTTCGGCGTCTTCCTCCGACGGAGCGGAGGCCGATGCGGGCACCGAGCCCCGGGACGAAGACAGCGACAACAGGCGCGGCGACGGCGAAGAAGTCAATGAACACGGATCCGATCCGCTAGAGGCCGACACGGACCTGGACTTCTACAGCGACGCGCAGGAGGTTGCGCGCGGATCCAATCCGGCGTCCGAGGACGATCTCCCCCCACCAAGGACGGAGGGTCGACGGCTAGTCGCCCCGATCCGCCGCGTAGGCGTCCGCGTCGTCGCGGGCGGTTTGCGCGTCTGCGTGGGCACCGATGAGCTCGCCCTCCGCGTCCCTGGTCTTTTCTTGAAGACGCTCGGGGGCCTGTTCGGGTTTTTTTTTGTCTTCCTGGCCGTCCTTGGGGATGAGGCATGAGCGCGCGGTTGATGTGGCTCGAAGTCTGTTGTTCGCAGCGGTGTGTCGTGCATTGCCTCGCCTTCGCGCGTGCGGACTCGCTTTCAACGCAGCTAGCGCGCGCCGGTCTGTTCGGGCCGCCCAAAGATAAAATAGTTTGAATATCTAGCGTTTCCGGATGTGAAATTCCGTGAAAAGGACAACAGGAATTGCGGTAGTAATGGCAATAATGGTCGCGGGGGGAAGCACGAGCGGCTTATCTGGCATTGAGACTGGGAAGCTGAGCGCGCCCGATGCGGCGGCCTTCGACAATCTGGGGTCGGCGGTCGCCATTAGTGGCGACGTGGCGGTCGCCGGCGCACCGTGGGACGACGACAACGGAGACGCATCGGGAAGCGTGTATGTGTACCGGCTAGGTTCGACCGGCTGGGAGCTTGAAGCCAAGTTGGTGGCCTCCGATGGCACCAGGAACGACCGCTTCGGCAATGCCCTCGCCGTCGAGGGCACCACCATCGTGGTGGGTGCCGAGTACGACGCCGCAGTGGCGTCCGAATCGGGCAGCGCCTACGTTTTTGAGTGGGACGGTTCGGCGTGGCAGGAGACCGCCAAGCTGACGCCGTGGATTCACGCTAGAACGGCCCACTTTGGCGCCTCGGTCGCCATCAGCGGCGACACCATCGCCGTTGGCGCGCGCATTGGCCTATCCCCCGCGTATGCGCAAGGAAGCGTGTTCACGTTCGTGCGCGACGGTGCCGCCTGGGTGGCTGAATCCAGGTTCACCGGTTCGGTCGCCGACGCTTACGACGGGTTTGGCACCACCCTTGCGCTTGACGGCGACGTCATGGCCGTCGGTGCCACGTCCGACTCGACGCTTGGCACCAATGCTGGCGCCGCGTACGCTTTGCGCCGCACGGCCGGAACATGGAACGAAGAGGCTTACCTGCGCGCCAGCGACGGCGCAATCACCGATTTCTTCAGCAAGTCCATCGCCGTGGCCGGCGACACGATTGTCGTTGGCGCCTGGGCGGACGACGACCTTGGCTCGAACTCCGGCAGCGCGTACGTCTTCGAGTACGACGGAGCGACTTGGTCTGAAACACAGAAGTTGCTGGCGGCCGGCGGCGCTGCCGGGGACTTTTTTGGCCGCTCCGTGGCGGCCACGGCCGAAACGATCGCCGTGGGCGCCTACCAAGATGGCGACGCCGGCCCGTCCTCGGGAAGTATCCGCATCTTCGGCCATGACGGCACCGCATGGGCCGAAAAGGACAGCGTCCACGCCAGCGACGGCCACGGCAGCCAGTTGCTCGCCCTCTCGCTAGGCATTGATAGCACAACCATCGTTGCTGGCGCCCCTGGCGACGACGGCACGGCTAACAGCGCCGGGGCGGCGTACATCTTCGAGCTTGACAGCGACGACGACGGCCTCACCGACCGCGATGAACGGGCGATTGGAACCGACCCCAACAACCCAGACACCGACGGGGATGGCCTGCTCGACGGCGCTGAAGTGTACGCCCACGGCACGGACCCGCTCGACGCAGACACCGACGACGACCTCTACG
>JBFJYU010000036.1:0-15967 GCA_041622435.1 Thermoplasmatota archaeon
GATGGCCAAAGCCACGCCTGGATGGCAGCCCTCGACTCATCCGGCAACGTCATCGTCAGCCACTCCGCCGACGGCCTCGCCTGGGACGAGCCCGTGACCGTTGGCAGCTTCGTCAACCCGCCGCCCAGCGGCGCCTTCGGCTGGCCCGCCCTCAACGGCTCCGCCTTCCGGAGCTTCGCCCTGCCCAGCCTCGCCGTGGACCGCAGCGACGGCCCCTACGGCGGCGCCATCTACGTGACGTGGATGGACCACAGCGGCTCCGACGCCGAGGTGCTCATGACCGTCAGCCACGACGCCGGCGCCACCTGGACCGAGCCTGTCCGCGTCCATGACGACGCTCCCGACAGCGGCTTCGACCAGTTCATGCCCGCCGTGAGCGTGGGACCCGACGGCACCGCCGACGTGGTCTGGTACGACCGCCGCGACGACCCCAACAACCACCTGTTTGACCTGTACTACACCTACAGCGTGGACGGGGGCGCCACGTGGGCCAAGAACCTGCGCGTGTCCGAGTCCAGCAGCGACGAGCAGTACAGCCACCACCAGAATGGCATGATCTTCATGGGCGACTACATCGACTTGGACTCGACCGATGGCCGCGCCTACCCGGTGTGGGTCGATACGCGCAACGGCAAGGCGGACGCTTTCATCGCGGTCATCGAGCGGCCCGGCGCAAACGGCTAGGCCCGAGGGGCCGGCTGCGCCGGCCGCCGAATCCGCGCCCGCCCAGAGGCTGGGCGTCAAACACGCGCAACGGCGAGGCGGACGCGCTCCTGCATCCCCACAGCGGCCTACGAACTCGTGAACTCGTACGAGTCCGGCGTGATCTCCCACAGCCACACGAGCGCGGCGCCAACGAGGCCGGGCTGGGTGCGAACGTACTCCCAGTTGCCGGGAACCGCCGGCAACTCCACGAACTCGAAGACCGCGTTGGCGTTGTCCGGGTTGGCGTCGGCCTCCTGCACCTCGTACTGGTGGTGGGCCTGGGCCGGGTCGAACAAGTCAATCGCCGTCCTGCCGGTTGCACTGAGCGCGAAGACCACGCCGTACAACTCCGATGCCTCCTCGGACATCGTGAACGTCGCGTGGTGCACCGCGTTGGCGTACGTCGTCGGATCGCCGGGCTGGGACAGGGCGAATTCCTGCACGACGCTGCGCGCCTCGGCCGTGTGGACCGTGCCGTTCCAGTTGGCTCCGCGGCCCATGGAGCGGATGTTGAACACGAAGTCCTCGGGCTCGGGCGTCGACGTGTCCAGGTAGAGGAGACGACTGTACCAGCCGATCTCGGGCACGAAGTCGGTCACCAACTCGATCTCGCCGGTGGCGTTGACGCCCACCAGATCGAAGCCGGGGAACGAACCGTACGGCGTCGAGATGGCGGGGTTGAAGGTCGCCGTGATGGACAGTTCGCGGGCGCCGTTGAACAGCGGGTCCACGCTGGCGGTCCAGGTGTCGCCGTCGCGCATCGGGAACTTGTAGATGCTCCACTCGGATCCGAAGGCGGTGGTGCCCAGGTCACTGGTGCCGATGGCGCCCAGCATGGGGAAGTCCCACGCCGCCTCCCACTTGGCGACCTCGGCGTCGTCGGGGAGCATGGTGTACGAACCGGCGTTGGCGACCACGACGGTGTTGATGTGGCTGCCCTCGGTGTCCGTGGCGCCGAAGTAGATGTGGTGGCCAAACCAGTCGCCGACGCTCCAGGAGGGCGCCAGGGCCGCGTCCTCGGCCGTGAGCCCTGCTTGGGCGCCCGGTCCCTCGACCTCCTGGGGTACGGGTTCCGGCTCGGGCGGGTCGTCTGCGCAGCCGGCCAGCGATCCAACCAGGAGCACGCAGGCCAGGGCGATTTTGAGGTCCATGGGGCGGCGAGCGCGGTCTCGTGCTTGGCCTTTGTCGTGTCAACGTAAGGGCTGAGGTGGAAAAAGCGGACCGTGGGGTGCTTCGGTGCCGCCGTTGCACGCACGACGGCGCACGGCCCGGTGACGCTAGTAGAAGCACAGGCTGCTGCCAGGGTAGACGAGGCGCAGGGAGCCCAGGCTCAGATAGCTGCCATCCAGCAGGGTCTGCGCCGGGTAGCCGCCAACCCAGATCGCGGGCGTCGACCAGGGTTTGTCGTCGACCGACGCGGAAGGGGTCTCGACGACGAGTTGTTCGCCGTTTCCGAGGTCGAACGTCGCGCCGTGGGTCGGCTCGTCGTGGCCGGGGATGGTGCCGCCGAAGCCCGGTAGCACCTGGTAGGCGGGGATGTAGGGGGTGCGGATGTCATCGGCGGGGATGTCCGCGCCGGGCGTGGCGGCGCCAAACGACGGCGCGTCGACGCACTGGTCGCGGAGGCCTCCGAGGTCGAACGAGTAGGTGCCGCCGGGCAGGACAATTTCGTTGTCGTCCGCTTGCGCGAGCGGCACGAGGGCGATGCAGGTCATGGCAACGAGTGCCATCAGGGGGGTGCGGTTCATCGTATCAATCCTGGGCGCGAAGCCCGATGAGAGAAACCCCACCGACTAATTCAATTCATTGGATAATGCGGCAAATAATGCAGGTTATCGTCTGCGCCGCGACGCGTTTTGGGGCCAGCCAACCCTGTTTTGTTGGTGTGAAAACCGGTCGGACCAGTAACGCAGCCAATTCGCTGAACCATGCAACCATGATCCATCGGCTCAGAAAACGTGGTCAGGAAAAACAATTCGTTGACGCACTGGCCGCGGTCGCGCGGCGCGGCGGCCCATCGTTCGCCCGTAGTGGAGCGACAGTCCCGCCGGATGCAACGCCCCCGGCGGCCGAAGCCGTGGATTAACCCTGCCGCGGCGGCCGGGCCGCCATCGCCGCTCCGAGGAGTGCCCCTCAGGCGCCGAGGTCGCGCATGACATCCTCAAGCTCCCCGATGGACGCCCTGACCGGCTCGCCGGAGGGCCCAAACACGTAGAACGTCGGCGTTCCGGGAATGTCCAGGCTTCGCGCCAGGCGCCAGTCGGCGTCGACCAGTCCCGCCGTCTCCCGCTCGCGGTAGCAGGTCAGCAGCGCCTCCTCGTCCAGGTCGCGCTCAGTGGCCAAGGCGGACAGGAAGTCCTCAGCCGTCGCCGCCGTGAACTGGCGCTGCTCCCGGTACATGGTGTCCGTCAGTTGCCAGAACGCGTCGTTGCCGCCCTCGCGCAGCGCACACTCCTGGGCGACGCCGCCGTTGTAGTCAAAGTCGTACCCCGCCGTGTACTGGGAGAAGTAGAACACCGCACGGCCCTCGTCGAAGTACGTCGTGCGCAAGTGGGGGAGCACCTGCGCGTGGAAGTACTGGCACGAGACGCACTTGGGCGCCTCGAAGCCCACCACCACGACACCCGCGGCCGGGTCGCCCAGGTACGGGTCGTCTTCCAGGCCAAAGGCGGCAAAGTTCTCCTCGCGCGTGGATCCCACCTCGGGATCGCCGCCGCCGTTCACGATGAGGAACACGAGCAGGCCCACCACGACCAAGGTGCCAAGCGCCACTGCCGCGTTTTGCACGCGGACATCCCGGTTGGGCCGGCCGCCGTGGGTCGTCTTCAGGTGGCGCGCCAGCTTGTCCGCGTTCGGAAACGTCTGGCGGCAGCGCTTGCAGAGTTCGCTCACAATCTCCCCTGCGCCACAAGACGCGGCCGGGGCTGGTAAAGCCTGCGAGCCGTGCGCCAAAAGACGTTCACGGACCTAGCGCAGCGTGGCATAGGCCAGCGAGCCCAGCGCCGCCGTCTGGAACAGGCCCTCGACGAGCACGAATAGTTCGGCGCCGCTGCCGAAATCGGGCATCATGGCGACAAAGTGGTACAGCAGCAGCCCGTTGTGGAACAGGAAGAACAACGCGAACACGCCAAGCGCGAAGGTGAACGGTGAACGGATCTGCGAATGGTTGCGCCAGAACACCGAGCCGAGTACCACGGCAAGCACCGCGTTGACGGCGGCGACGACGACGTTGACGATCATGATCTCACTCATCGGAACCTCCGTGGTTGAACTCGTCCAGGGCCTCGGGCGCCACCCGAGCCGCGACCGCCTCGAAATCCGCCA
Organism: Thermoplasmatota archaeon; assembly: GCA_041622435.1. Classification (GTDB taxonomy): domain Archaea; phylum Thermoplasmatota; class E2; order JACPAO01; family JAHFTW01; genus JBFJVP01. The sequence continues at coordinate 4,030 of JBFJYU010000036.1, forward strand.
GGCTTTCCTCCATGTCGGGGGTGAAGAAGAACACGTCGCCGTAGCCGGTGCCCCGCGGGGCGAGGATTCGGTTCTCGGTGAGGACCTTCAGGTGGTGCTGGACGGTCTTGTAGTCCACCCCGAGGAGGCCCGCCAACTGGTTGGTGTTGTAGGGCCGGTCGCGTAACAGCAGCAGGATGCGGATGCGCAGGGGCCCGCCCCGGGTGCCCCCGAGGAGGTGCCACAGGACCCGCTTGAGATTCGCCATGCCGCTCTGGCCCCCATGCCGGCGGCGGTGCCATAGGGCTTTCGAGTCGGCGGTCGCGGGCCGGTGGGGCGGTTGGGTGGGCGCAGGTGGTTGACGGTGCCCCGACGCCTTCGTGCTCCAGCCGGGGGAACCCGACCGGGGCAGGGCTCATGCCGACCAGCCGGCGTTGTCCCGGCTGGGCGTCGGCAATGAATCACGCACGTCGGGCATGACGAAATACCGCTGGTAGGCGCCGTCGGGTTGGCCTGCGACGAGGCCGTTCTGGACCAAGCGTCGCAGGTGCCAGCGTACGGTGGTGACGTTGATGGCCAGGCGGCGGGCCAGGTCGCCGGCCGTGGCGCCGGGGTTGGAGTCAACGAAGCCGCAGATGCGCTGGGCGTTGTCGCTGTTGACCAGTCCACGGGTGGCCGCCATGCGCTTGGCTTCGATGCCGCCGGCGACCGGGTAGAAGACGCGGAACTTGCCACTGCGTTGGCTACGCACCAGGTTCGCGCGCTCCATCTTGCGGGCGTGCCACAAGACGCTGGACGTTTCCATGCCGAGTTCCCGCGCCAGCTCGCCGAGGTGGATGCCTGGCGTCTGGCTCACAATCCGGTACAGCTGGGCACGCCCGTCGTGGTCGAGGCTGGGGTGGTCAGGCAGTTCGGGTGCTTGGGTCTCCGTCAGGGTTGCGGTCTTCATTCAGCGTGAACCCCCCCGAAATCGTATAAGAGGATTTTCCCATATTGGCCCCGATTTGGCTCCAGCTCTGGCCCCAGTAGGCCCCGGTCAGCCCCAGGCGCGGCCCGGCCGGGCGGGCGGGAGCCGACCACTGCCAAGCTAGTCGGGTTCGGGGGTTGACCGGCCGGCTGCGGGCAGAGGAAGGGGAAAGCGCAGAGGGCGTGGCGCCACGTACCCGGCCGGGGTCGGGGCGTGCCACCCGCTAGTTGAACTGGTACCAGTCCAAATCGAACATCTCCAGGGACCCGATGTAGATGTCTTCCGCGCAAACGGTGTGAACCGTCACGAACATCCGGTAGAGCGTCGTGCCGTGACCCAGCACCTTCCACTTGGGCTCACCTAGTTCCTGGACGATGTCGGCGCTCGGGTGCGGGTTCATGTTGGCCTGGACCACCTCGAAGTCCAACTCAATGCCACTGACGGCGCGGCCGCGGCCGAGGTCCAACGTCACGGTGACGGGTCCGTAGTAGCCGTCATGGTCCTTCGCCTCGTCCCACCAATCGAGTGGGATGTGCTCTGGCACTTCCATGCCCTCCGCCTTGCTGCCCGACACCACCGGCGTGCTCTGGCCACACGGGCAAGTGCCCGAGACGGCCCGCTGCATGGCTTGGCCCGCCGCGAGGCGGCCATGCCCACTGAGGTCATCATGCCCCGCGTCACCCAGGTCCGTCGCGCTGCACCAGAGGAACTCCCGCACCTGGCCGGTGGTCAGGTCGGGGTTCTCGCTCCAAATGAGTGCCGCCACGCCGGCGACCTGCGCCGCCGCCATCGTCGTGCCGGTGGCGTAGGCATAGCCGCCGGGCACCGTCGAGTAAATGTCCTTGCCGGGGGCCAGGAGTTCCAGCGCGGCGCCAGTGGCGGTGCCCTCACAAACCTGGTCTTGGGCATCGCTGCACCCGACCGCCATCGCGCCTGGCAGGGCGGCGGGGTACTGCACGAGGGCACCGTTGCCAGCGGGGGCAACCACAAGCGCCTGGGACGCGTAGGCCACCGCATCCTCCTCCGCCTGGGAGAAGTCCGGCCCGTAGCGCCCCACGTTGATGACGTGGGCGCCGTTTTGCGCACACATCGTGATGCCGGCGGCGACCTCGCCCGAGTTGGCCTGGCCCTGGGCGGACCAGGCGCGCACGTGCATGTAGAGTACCTGAGCCAGCCCCGAGATGCCCACCTCGTTGTTGGTGATGGCCACCGCCGTCCCGGTCACGTGGGTACCATGGCCGTCTGGGCTGGCGTCTCCGGAAACGGGGAAGCCCGAAAGGTCCACGGCGCCAAGGAAGCGGCCCAGGGAAAGATCGGGATGGCCTTGGGCGACGCCCGTGTCCACGAAACAGATCAGCCGGTTCGTCGTGCCGTAACCGGTGCCCCACGCCTGGGACGCCCCTATCTTCTGCAAGGCCCATTGCTGGGCCGCACCCGGGTCGCCCATTGGCTGCGCGGCGCCCAGGGACGCCGACACCTGCGGGACGGGGCCCACCACTTCGACGGACGCCGACACGTCGATGTCCGGCAGCGGCATCTGGCCAGCCAGCGATTGGCCCTGAACCGGATCGTATGAACGCTCTCGCGCCAGTTCACAGTATTTCACGTGCCGGGCGCCGTCAACAACCCCCTTGAACTCCGTGTAATCCTCGGCGGCCACCCGGACGTTGATGATGTTGATGCGGGGATCCACGAGCTCGACCTGACCCGGCCCAAACGCATCCCCCGGGCTCCAGATCAGGGGCGCCGCGCTGGCGCTGAAACCCACTGTGTACACTTGATCTGTTGCCCCGCCGGCAAACGACGTGCCCACGAGGCGGGCAGCTTCGTCCACGGCGTCGCGCAGTGGCCGAGTCACAGAGCCAAGACCCGGCGCACCCGGCGCGCGCTCTGGCAACGGCGACGGCAACCCCACCAGCGCGCCCGCGGCCGGACTCGCGTGGTCCGCGATCCAGCCGTAAGGCGGCGGACAGGACAAATCGGCCCGCACAGCCAACTCCGGCTCCTGGGCCGCCGCCGGCGCCAGCAGCGAAACACCCGACAAGACCGCGCCAAGCTGGGCCACCAGCACGAGCAGCGCCACCGGCGCCACCGACGTCACGCGGCCACGAGCGCGCCCTCGCGGCATCATGCCTCACACCCCGCGCCAACATGAAGAACGGGGCCATGAAACGCCCAATTATGCATCAACACCGTCATTTTCATCAAATCAATTCCCAAGAAAACAGGGACCGCGCCGAAGTTCATCGTGACCGCCGTGCCAATGATCCATTGCCCCCCTGCGTCGTCCGGATGGCTCATGCTCACAACCCCGTAGGTGGTCGACAGGGAAGTCAGAGCTCCCTCGACATAGAACCTGAAATTCGGCGCCGGCAGCCGGCACAGCAGGCCGGCCACGATGATTTCTGTCTCCCAGATTCTGCTGGTTTGAACGGAGAATTTGTAAAATTTGGGCTGCGCCGAGAAGCTCACCGATGCATCCACGCCGATCAGCGGGAAGGACCACAGGGATTTGTAATGGAATCTCACTTCCGCGAGCACGCCACCCCAGGCACTCATGCCCGGAATGTGCAGGACAAATTCCGAGAATTGACCTTGGACCTTGGAAATAATATTCACGTCGAGGACCAATTCCTTGAGGTCAGTCATCGACACCGTTAATCGTGGGACGGTGGCCCAAACCCCTATCTTCACCTCCAATTCCACGCGCGCGCTGGCTCCGCAATGTGGAAGGCATCGCTCGTAATCAATCAGTGGCCTCGCGGCGTCCGCGTACGCCGTCAGCAGGAAACGATCCGTTTTGCCGGGGCTGGTCAGGGTAATCGAGCGCCCCCCCACAACACCCACCGTGGGAGCCAAATTTTCAATGGACAGGGTACTCACGGCCTCCCCATATCCGTCAAACAACGGCGCCGTGACCTCCGCCTCAATGTCGAGCGTTTGGGCGCTGGCGTCGTAATTGAAAACGAACAATTTCGACCCCGGAGCGCCCGCAGGCCCCCACGACAAATGCAAGGGCTCGGGGTCGCCCGCCGGCACATCACGCAATTCAATAAAGCCTCCAATCGTCATGTCGTCGATGAGGGCGATGAAATCGAAGAGGATTCGCTCGAGGGGTTCCGAGAAATCGATGTTGACCTCGTTTCCAACGCCCTTTTCCAGGCGCGCATCAAATTGCACGGAGGGCGGAACGTGGCTGAGTTCGATGCGTGCCCCCTTCGAGCCCCAGGCAACCACTGCCTCAAGCACGCCCAGCGCAGCCGACGTCGTCACCATTCCATCGATGCTCCAGGCGTCGCCGTCACGGCCGCCCTCGATGGGTCCAATGACCATGTCAAGGCCCTCGGGGATGTCGTTGATCGTTGCAATCAGCGTGGTCACTTTTTGCATGGTATGCCGAAGTTTGGCGTCGACGCCCAATTTGCCCGTGGGCGGCGAATAATCCTCAATGGTGTAGACATTGGTCGCCAGATCAGCCTCGAGGCGGGTGGGAAAGCCATCGATTTGCACGCGTGTATGCAGTGCCCTCGTGTCGCACGGCGTAAGGCCGCAAGTGCCGCCGTCGCGAACGGCAATGCCGTCAATCCATGGCGCGACAAAAAGGCCCGGAAAGGCATCCTTGTGACCGTAGGCAACGTCCAGTCGGAGGTCAAAATGGCTGGACGCTTCATAGATCCATTTGTCGCCGATTTGCTGGACGTGGAATTGGCTTGGCAGCGGGTCCAGGATGGCGCGCATGTCGGTCACCGTTTCATCAGATCGATGGTCCACGTCAATGTAGAGCGGCTGGCTGTCGATGGTTTTCACATCCACCCGCATGCCGTCGGCGTCGGAAACGAATTGAACTCGTTGCAGGCCATCGAACCGGAAGTAGGCGTCAATTTCGCCGGGCAGGTTGTTTAGATTGGCAACCAGCGACTGGTGCGGGCCTCCGACTTGGTACGTGTTGTGGTTGGTCACGTAGCCCTCGATGGTGCCGAACGCGGCGCCTAGGGCGTCAATGAAAGGTGCGTCCTCGTTGTAGCCAATTTCGAAGCTGGTTGGCAAATCCAACAGGCGCAGGCCCACCTTCCAGGTTTCTCCCTGGTAGATGCCTTCGACTTTGATGACGAGGCTGGCCATTTGGTCCGATCCGCTCCAGGTTGCGATCTCGTTGTCCGGGTCGAATTTGAACGTCCATGACTCTGGCAGTTGGTACGCAGTGGCTTCGCCGCTCCAGGGGTCGCCGTTGGAATCCAGCAGAGTGGCCCAGGCGTGCAATTTGCTAACACTGCTCGTGGCGGTCCATCTAACCTCCTTGGTGACGGGTTCGAAAAACACTTTGGCTTCGTTGGGCAAGCCCACGATTTCCGCTGCGGCATAGACGTCACCGAAGGCGGTGCCGGTCTGTTGGGCCTCAACGAGAACGTAGGGGATCGACGTGGCTCCATCTGCGTCAATGAGGGTCCCTTCGGTGGTGGTGGTGAAGTCCACGACGAGCAGGTCGGGCAGGGCGTGGGCTTGCATCTGGATACGACTCTGGAGTCCGTTGTCGTAATCCCAGTAGCCCGCCGCGACCATGGGCGTGGTGGACGAAGCTTCGACCTCGAGGTGATCCTCAAGACCCCGGATGTCGAGTTCCTGTGTGAGGCCCTCGAGGGTGAAGGTCATGAACGTGCGGACGAGCGGATCGTTGGCCTCAGGGTAGTCGAAGATGACACCATCGATGTCCACGGCCGACGTGGAGCGGTATTTGGCGTCGAATTGCTCGTCTTGGAGGAGGAAGTCCATTTCCATGTGGCCCGGGAGGTTCTTGATGGTGACGACTGCCTGCGTGATCGGGTCTCCAGGCGCGGTGGTCTTCTGGGTTCCGACGTCCACCGTCGTCGTGGGCTGGCCGTCGGCGTCCAACGCGAAGTGAATTTTGTCACGTTCGGAGCCTTCCTCCTTGATGATGTGGGCGGTGAACGCATCGGGGACGGGGGTCACCTTGAAGCCGCCGTAGACGGGGTCGCCGCCGCCAAGTGCGTAGGTGCGGAAGGTCACCCGACTGGCTGCGCCGGGGTGGTCGTGGGCGAGGCCCAGCGTAATGTCGTTACGGTCCTCGTCGGCGAGACTGCCGAAATCCCGCAGGGTGACCTCGATGTGGGTGCTTCCCGCGAGGCGGTCGGCGGCGCCGTCGACGCCGATCTCCATGCGCACCATCCGGTTGACAAGGGGAATAGGTTGCAGGATGGGGACCAGATCGGGGAAGAGCGTCAGGTCTAGATCGAGGTCGACCCAGACGTGGTCGGTGTTCGGCGGGAAGGAGACGCTGTCGTGCTCCACCTCGAATTCAAGGGACAACGCGTCCGGCAGTTGCGTGGGATCGGGGGCGTGGAGGGTGGCCGTGATGCCGTCGCCCGCGTCGTAGGGGATCTCGAAGGCGGCATACCCGCAGGTGACCGATCCGCCCATGGGCTGGCGGCAGATCTGGATGGCGTCCGCGCGCAGCCCCGGCGGGTTGTCGAGTCCCTCGCGGGCGATGGGCGTGGCGGGGGTTTCAGGCAGTTGATCGAGCACCGCGTGACCGGCTCCCTGGCCGGCGCGCACGACGGGCCGCGCCTGGTGGTCCACGCGGTCCTGGAACTCCCCGATGAGACGCGTGGTGGCGGCGAGCTTGGCGAGTTGGCGGTGGGCCTCGCGCTGGGCTTCGGCTGTGCGGTTGAGGGCGGTAGGGGGTTCCAGGCCAGGATCGACGTCCACGTCGATGACCGTCGGCATGGGCGGGGCGGGCGTCGAGAGATTGAGCGCCGGCTTGGGCTCCATCATGGCGGCGTGGTCGGCCGCCACGGTGGTGATCCGGCGGGCGGCGGGCGTGGGCTCGGCGTGGACCGGGGCTGGTGCGCCGGCCCCGTCGGCTTGCGGGCCTGCTGGGCCGGGGTCGCCCGGGAACACGGCCTGGCCGAGTCCCCACGCCAGGAGTGCCACGTCCTCGATGGTGGGGGCCTCGTCGTCCGGGCTTGGGTTGGCCTGTTCCATGCGGTCGATGACCCACGTGGCCAGCGCCATGGTGAGCTGGTCGCGCTCGGGGGGCGGCAGGTCGTGGTAGCCCTCGTCGCGGATGGCTTGGGATTGGGCGGATTGCGCCGGCGCCGTGTGGTATTCAGTCATCCATGTCTCGTTGATGACGCGGGGCCCCCACAGGGCGACGAACTCCTCAACCTGTGCACTCGAAAGGGCCTCGTCCACTGGCTGCCAGGCAACGTGTGTCTGCTGCGGAGCGGATGCGGCCCCGCCGAGGGTTCCCATCCACAAGAGTCCCATCATTGCAATCGCAGTCGTGGATTTCCCGGAAATCATCTTCATCATTCAGCTTCCTCCAACCATCCGGCGAACCGGACGTGGCGACAAGCCGCGACTCTCGGTATTAGATAGGTCGGTCCCGCCGACCTGCGGTGGAACCACCGGGGGTGTCCGTGCAGCACGAACGGTGCAGTTTCAGCGCGTGCTGGCGCTGGCGCACGGCCGCCGGGCCGACGACAGCCCGGGTGAACGGGGCTTTGGCCGGCACCAGCACGCCTTGAGCGGCCCGTCGCCGGCCCGACTAGGCTGCGTCGCGAAGCAGGCGCCGCGCCTGCTCAATCAGGGGCACATCCACCATCTTGCCATCCACGACGACGACGCCGCCAGCGCCGGCGCCCGCCTCATCCACGGCGGCAAGCACCCGCTCGGCCCACGCGATCTCGTCGGCGGTCGGGGCGAAAGCGTCGTTGACGACGGCAACCTGCGCCGGGTGGAGACACATCTTGCCAGCGTAACCCAGGGCCCGCGCCTCCTCGGCCTCCCGCCGCGTGCGCTCCTCGTCCCTGAAGTCGGCCGTGATCATGTCAACGGCGGCAATCCCGGCCGCCGCAGCGGCGAGGGCCACCATGGCGCGGGGAACGGAAACCTCCCAGTTGGATGGGCTGCGCCGCAGGCCCGCGTCGGCGGCCAGGTCCTCGGCGCCGAACGCGACGCCCGCGACACGATCGCTGCACGCCGCCAACTCGCGGGCCGCCAGCACGCCGGCTGCCGTTTCCAGGATGAGAAGCAGGCGCACCGAACCGGGCTCCATGCCGAGTTCCGACTCTGCGGCGTCCAATCGGGCGCCGAGCGCCTCCACCATCGCCGGGTCCTCCGCCTTGGGCAGCACGATGAGCTCCGGGCCGGCCGGCAGGACCGCATCCAGGTCCGCTTCCGCCAAGGCGCTGGGCCACGCGTTGATGCGCACGGCGCACGCGCACTGGGCCTGCGCGTCCACCAGCGTGGCCGCAACGGCGACGCGAGCCTCCGCCTTGTCCCCTGGGGCGACGGAGTCCTCCAAGTCGGCCACCACCACGTCGGCCGCCCCGCCTTCGAGCGCTTTGCGGACCCGTTCGGCGCGCGTGCCGGGCGTGAAGAGCACCGATCGGAACCTCATGCTTCCTCCGGCCGGCAGCGGACCATCGCGGTTCGCTTGTAACGGCACACCACGACGTCGTCCTGGTTGAGGACCTCGTGTTGGATCGTGACGAGCCCCCGGCCAGGCTTGCTCGTCGGGCGCTTGGCCACGATTTCGGAGCGCACCCGCAACTCGTCGCCCGGATACACCGGCTTCGGGTGAACGATCTCCTCGTAACCCATGTTGGCCACAAGGGTCCCCTCCGTCAGGTCGCCGACGCTCATCCCGACACTGGCGGAAAACGTGTAGAGGCCGTTGACCAGCACGTCCCTGAACCCGGCGGCGACGGCGGCGCCCCGGTCCAGGTGCAGCGGCTGGGTGTTGTGGGTCAGCTTGCAGAACGCCACGTTGTCATCCGTCGTGACGACCAGGCGCGCCGCGTGCTCCATGACGGCCCCCGGCTCGAATTCCTCGTAGAACAGCCCCGGCATCGGGGCCGGCAGGCGGGCGGCCGGGAAAAAGAGGGGGGACTCGGCGCGGCGTACGCAGCGACGGCCGCAGCAACACGCAATGGAACCTATCCAAGGGACTTTGGCGCGATGCCGGCATGGGCCCCTGGTTTCCCATGCCAACCACGACGAAACCCGCCCCGCCTTGCTCTGCACTCAAAGCCGACGGCACAAAATGCCAAAACAAATCACGCACCGGCAGCAAGTACTGCGCCAGCCACAAGGGCTACCGCGCGAAGGGCTTGGCCAAGGTGCGCCTGGATTCGCTTCAGAAGGCCCGCGCCATGAAGACCGTGCGCAAGCGCGCGGCCGCCACCGCCGGCGGCAAGGGCCCTATCCGAAACCGGGCCGCCGCCGTCAAGGTGATGGGGGCCAAGGCCCAGTGCGCCGCCCACACGGCCGCCGGGTCGCAGTGCAAGAGACTGCCCCGCGATGGCTCCAAGTATTGCGTGACACACAAGGGCTACCGGCCCAAGAAGCTCGCTTGACGCGCCGCCCCGAGCAGGGGCTTCCGCGGCTGCGGCGGCTGCGGCCGCGTCCCGCGAAAGGCGAATCTTTTCCCCGCGCCCCCGAGTAGCGCAGTCGTGTCCGGCCGCGGTTCCCGCCCAGCCCGCTTCATCGTGTTCGAAGGCATCGACGGCAGCGGCAAGTCGACGGCCCTGGCCCGCGTCATGGCCGCTCTCAAGCCCGAGTTCCCCGGCCTTTTGGCCACCCGCGAAGAAACCGACACGCCCCTGGGGCACTGGGTGCGCGAGTCCATCGCCCAACGCATGGACCCCCTCGCCACGGCGTTCCTGTTCATGGCGGACCGGGCGCAGCATGTCCAGCAGATCCGTCATATGATCGGACAGGGCCACCAGGTCCTCTGCGACCGGTTCCACTTCAGCACCTACGCGTACCAGACGGTCACGCTGCGCGACCGCATCCAGGACCCCCAGGAGTGGCTGGAGGAGCAGCACGCCCGCTTCAGCATCCACCCCGACCACGTGCTGCTCTTCGACGCCGACCCCGCGACGTGCGTCGAGCGCCTGAGCGCCCGCGGCGAGGCGACGCCGTACGAGAAAGTCGAGTTTCTGAGCCAGGTGCGCGACAACTACCTGCGGCTGGCCGACGAGTACGCCGGCAAGTTCCGCGTCATCGATGCGAACCGGTCGCAGGACGAGGTGGCCGCAGAGGCGGTCACGGTCGTGCGCGACGCCTTGTACGGCCTGTAACCGCCCGGCCCCCCAGACCTACGCTTTGGGTTTGCCGGCGTCCGGCCGGCGCTTCTTGCGCCTCACCTGGAACGTCCAATCCTTGCGGTTCATCAGCCCACTGAACCAGAACGACAGCAGCGTGAAGCCCACGGCGGCGACGCCGCCCACGATGACGACATCGCCCCAGGTCAAGTCCGCCATGCTGGATCGACGGCCGTTTCCCGCGATAAGGGCTGTGGTTGCGTTGGTTCAGTGGCCGTGGCCGCCGTGGATCACCATGGCTTCCTCAATGCACTCGACGGCGCGGTCCATGCCGAAGGCGTCGACGCCCTTGAAGTCCTGGTAGGCGATGCACGTGAACATGCCGCCAGGGCTGATGTGGTCGTTCATGACGTTGAGCCCCACGTGGTCGTGGAACGCCCACAGACCGGGGTTGTCCATCTTGACGACCACGTCGTAGCGCTCGCCGGGCATGATGCCAAGCGTGTCGACTCGGAAGGTGTGCTCCAGGGCGTAGCCGTCGCGGTGGGTGACCAGCATGCTGTGGCCGTGGAGGTGCATCGTGTGGAGTTGCTCGCCGATGTTCATCATGCGCAGCTTGACCGTCTCGCCCTCGCGAACCGGCATGGGGGTCGTATCGGGGAACGATTTGCCGTTGATGAGGTACGTGTTGTACTCCGGCGCGTACACCGGGAAGGTGGTGGGGTACCAGGCGCGCTCGTCCGTGCCAGGCGGCGTCCGGCTGTGGCTCTCACATTGGAGCTGCGAATAGATGGGTTCGGGTGGATTTTGGGCGCACACCGGCCCGATCAACGAGTTGGCGGCCTGGTTCTGGCCGATGTTGTCCTGCACGAAGCGCTCCAGGCACTCGTCACGCTCGAAGACCGCCGCGTTGTTCTCGGCGTTGGTGACCGGGTCAAGGTTACCGTGCACGTGGCAGTTGTCCCACTCGTCCAGGAGCATCACGTATTCGCGGTCGAACTTGTGCTTCGGCTGGCGCTCCTCGACGATGAAGGCGCCGTACATGCCCAGGTCGATGTGGTGGGCGGCGTCGACGTGGCAGTGGTACATGTACGAACCCGCCTTCATGTTCTCGAACACGTACGTGAACTCCTCGCCCTGCATGATGGGCATCTGGTTCAGGAACGGGACTCCATCCATTTCCCAGGGCACGATGCCGCCGTGCACGTGGAACGTGTGGGGCAGGGGGTTGTTGTTCAGGATGTGAACGATGAGGGAGTCGCCTTCCTTGATGCGGATTTCCGGGTTCGGCACGGTGAGCGTCTCCTGGTCCGGGTAGGTGAAGCCCATCGCGACGACGTTCATCTGACTCGTGCCGTCGTTGAGCGTGTACAGCGGAATCGTGGTGCTGGTGGCCGCCTTGACCTCCAGGGTGATCTCGTGGGTGCGGGGGACGTAGTCGTCCTCGTCGCCGCCGAGGAAGTCCATGCAGCCGGACAGGGGGACGGCAACGAAGACGAACGTCGCAAGCAGCGGGAACAGTTTCATGTTGGCTCCCACGAGGGCGGTTCGATTTAGCGCTTGTCGATGCCACGCGCAGCCGGGGCGGTGCCGGCGGCGCCTGTTTTGCCAATCCCGGCGCCGCGCGGCGGCCGCCCCTGCCCGGGCAATGCCTTTGCCCGGCACCGCGATGCCCGGCCATGGTTGCTTGGCAGGCGGTCGGCGCTCTTGCAGTGATGTTGGTCGCGTCGGGGGCGGCGCTGCCGTTGCACGCTCCCGCGCGCGACGTGCAACTCGTCCTTGACGGTGACGCCGGGGAGCCGTTCCCACGCCACCTGCTCGGCTTGAACCAGCACGCCTGGACCCCCAGCGTGCGCGACGCACTGGCCGCAGCGCAACCGCCGGAGAGCCGCGTGCCCGCCTACTTCGAGCGAGCCGCCACGGC
>JBFJYU010000037.1:0-15166 GCA_041622435.1 Thermoplasmatota archaeon
CCATCCATCCGCCCGATCAGCGAGGCCAAATCGCGGTGGATACCTACTCAACTGAATCGCCGTGGTACTATTTCGACGAGCCGGAATTGATGCTTACATACGTCTACGAGCAGGATTCGCCCTACCCGGTTGAGATCGTCTTTCACCATGGGCTCGGTCTGCGCGACGACGGACAACGCCTGATTCTCAAATCGTTTGATGGAGGCGGGACGGTTGTTGCACCGCCCGCCGCGCTGCCGCCACCACTGCCCCCGATCGCGCAACGAGACGTGACTCCGTGGGTCGTCAACGACACGGGCATCGATCACCCGTTCCCGTTGAGTCAGGCGTGGCAGGAAGCGTTGCGGCATGAGGATTCGAGCTTGGCTCAATTCCTCGATCAAAACCCGGAAGCCACGGTGCTCGGCGCAGGTTTCAGGCTCGGCGCGACGAGTGAATTCGTTTGGTACGAATGGGATGCTAGGGTGGTGTCAAAGGACACTATCCTTGCCGCCAAGATCGCCCTGGTCGCGGAGCGGACAGACGCGTTGGGCAGGCCCGGTGAATCGTCCCTGGTTTACAGCGAAGAAAAGGTGGAGGCACAGGCCTGGGTGCCGGCGCCCCTTCGAGCCCCTGATTTGAACGGAGTGCTGGACTGGTGGCACATCATCCATGGCGACCCGCCTGCCGGCGCCGTTGCCACTTGGCGCGTCGGTTACCATACCGACGGCGGGCCCGGGGCGTACCTCGTCAGTGCCGGCTACGCGACAGCCGACGAGTCGGGCGCGCTGGCCCCGGATTTCGCCATCGGTCGGGAACAAACAACGTGGACTTCCACGGTGGGCGCGTGGGCGGGCGAGGTGGCAAGCGGGTACGAGTACGCCCGCACGACCACCTATTCGGCCGGGCCGCCGACGGCCAACCACAGCGCCCGTTGGGCGACGGGCCTGGGAGCCGGGCAGCCCGCCCCGCCCTGGCCGCCGCTGGCCTTGCCTTCTTAAACGGGCCGTGCTCCTGGCGCAAGCATGAGCCAGGAAGCGGACGCCACCTTCACGGCGATGCAGGGCCCGAACACCCGCCTCGAGCGCGACTCGATGGGCGAAATGGAAGTGCCGATCGACGCGAAGTGGGCGGCGCAGACCCAACGCGCGGTGCTGAACTTCCCCATCAGCGGCACGCGCATGGCGCCCGAGTTCGTGCGCAGCCTGGCGCTGGTCAAGTGGGCGTGCGCCCAGGCCAACAAGGAACTCGGCGAGCTGCCGGAAGACGTCGCCGACGCCATCAGCGAGGCGGCCTTCGAGATCTACCAAGGCGAGCACGGGGACCAGTTCCCGGTGGACGTGTTCCAGACCGGCAGCGGCACCTCGAGCAACATGAACGCCAACGAGGTCATCGCAACCCTCGCCAGCGGACTCTTGGGCCGTGACGTGCACCCCAACGACGAGGTGAACCGTGGCCAGAGCAGCAACGACATCATCCCGACGACGATGCACGTTGCCGCCGTGATGCAACTCCAGCACGAACTGGTGCCCGCCATGGAGTACCTGCGCGAATGCCTCACCGCCAAGGCCACCGAGTTCGACGACGTGGTCAAGGTCGGCCGCACGCACCTGCAAGACGCCGTCCCCATCCGCCTGGGTCAGGAATTCAGCGGCTACGCCCGGCAGATCCAGCTCGGCATCGAGCGCGTCCAGGCCGTCACCCCAGGTCTGCTGGAGCTCGCTCAGGGCGGCACCGCCCTCGGAACCGGCCTCAACGCCCACCCCCAGTTCGGCGCCAAGGTCGCCGAGTACCTGGAGCAGGCAACCGGCCACGCGTTCCGCGAAGCCGAGAACCACTTCGAGGCCCAGGCCGCCCGCGACGCGTACGTCTTCGCCGCCGGCGCCCTCGACACCATCGCCGCGTCGATGATGAAGATCGCCAACGACGTTCGCCTGATGGCCAGCGGCCCCGACTGCGGCCTCGGCGAAATCCAGCTCCCCGCCATCCAGCCCGGCAGCAGCATCATGCCCGGCAAGGTCAACCCCGTCATCTGCGAGGCAGTCGTCATGGTTGGGGCCCACGTCACCGGCAACAACACCGCGGTGCGCATGGGCGGCCAGTGGGGCCAACTGGACCTCAACGTCATGCTGCCCATGATGGCCCACGATCTGCTGGAATCCGTCCGGCTGCTGGCCAACGTTAGCCGCGTCTTCGTCGACAACTGCCTGGCTGGCACCACCGCCAACGTCGAGAAGGCGACCGGCAACGTCGAGCGCTCCATCAGCATGGCCACCGCCCTCAACCCCCTAATCGGGTACGACAAGGCGGCCGTCATCGCCAAGACCGCCAACAAGACCGGCCGCACCGTCCGCGACGTCGCCTACGAAATCAGCGGCCTGACCAAGGAGCAGGTGGACGAGGCGTTGGAGCCCCGCAAGCAGACCGAGCCTGCGCTCTAGCGCGGCTGCGTGGAGCCGGGTTCGCCGGCGGATTCAGGGGTCCACGTCCGAGGCGGACGGAACGCAGCTTCGCCTCTGGTTCAACGAGCACTCCCGCACGGGTTCAGACGCGGTTTCGCACGGCGCCGCGCTGGCTGCGCGCCCACGGAGCAAACAACGTGCTGGCGGCCAACGTCGCCCGGCCAGGCAGTAGCGGACGCGACGTGGCCACGACGACCGGGCTGGACCCGGCGACGGTCTCGTACCACATCCAGGACTCGTCGAAACGCAGCGGTCGGGTCGGAAGCTGGCGACGCACCCCACGGCGCTGGGTTCACGCTTGGCGAGCAGAGCCGACCGGGCCGGGTGACGGCCACGCTGGCCCCGGGCTTGCCGCATGCTCCGCTCGCTCCAACAGTCGCCAAAAAAAGTTTGATAGAAGGAAAAGGAACGGTGATGATCCTTAGAAGATCAGGGTGTCGGGGTTCTCGCAGCCCGCGTACTCCTCGGTCTCGCCCTCGCCGCCGACCTGCAGGCCGGGCATGCCGTTGGACTCCTCGTAGACCCAGGTGCCGCCGCCGGTCAGCAGGCCGCTGCCCCAGGGGGTGCCGTCGCCGGGGCGGTCATCGACGTAGTAGCCTTCGATCGCTACGGCGTCGGGGCGGTTGCATTCGCCCTCAGCGTTGGCCATCATGGGGACAGCCAGGAACAGAGCCATGGCCAGGGCGAAGATTCGCGTGTTCATTTTCAATCACCTGCCGTCACAAAAAGTGCCGACGTTTGGCGAGTGTCGACGCCATACTTGTACATTGTCAGCATAGAACCCGCAAGCTTCGCATCATCGGACGACCGGCGTTTTGCAGGACGGAAACCACCTGCTTTTGGGCCGCGGCCGAATGCGCCTCGCGTGGAGCGGGACGACCGGTTGGCAGCCCTCGAGCGGGAGGTCGCGGCACTGCGCGCCCGCGTGGAACAGATGGAGGGCGCTCGTCCGCCAGCGCCCGCGTGGGAGATCCAACCTGCCGCCCCGCCTGCGGCCCCGTGGACGCCGGCCGAGCCGAAACCCTCACTCGAAGCCCGCATCGGCACGCGCTGGGTGGCCGTCGCCGGTGCCGCCGTCTTGCTGCTGGGCGCCATTTTCCTGCTCCAACTGGCCTTCGACCGCGGCTGGATCGGCCCGTGGGCGCGCCTCGTGCTCGGCTGGGTGGGGGGCGCGGGCCTCTGGGCTGGCGGGGAGGTGCTGCGCCGGCGCCTGCACGAAGCGTATGGCCAGGTCCTCGCGGCCGCCGGCGCCGGAGTCGTTTTCGCAACGACGTGGGCCGCCTTCGGCTTGCGCGGCTATCAAGCCCTGACGGGCATTTCCGACCCCCTTGGTGGCGTGCTACTGGCCGTCGTGGCGCTTGCCGTCGTGGGCCACGGCGCCCTCGTGAGGGGCCCTATCCTCGCTGGCACGGCGCTGGGTTTGTCCCATCTCGTCGGCCTGGCTGTGGAGCACTTCCACACCGTCAGCATGACCGGCACGGCGGCGCTCGCCATCGCGGTGGCGGCGGCGTCCGCCTGGCGCCGCTGGCTGTGGCTCCTGATCTCCGCGCAGAGCCTGCACATCACCATCAGCCTCCACTCGGCCTTCGCGCCTGATGCGAACTTGGTCGCGCTGCCCGCAGCCGCTCTCCTGGCGACGAGCGTGCTGGCGGTGCAGCGGCAACGCAGCCACGAGTCTTGGCCGGCTGCGGTCGCCTGGCTGTTGGCCGCCTGGTCGCTCAGCGTGTTCGCATGGGAACGCACCCGCGATTGGGATACGGTCGGCTGGGTCCTGCTGGGCCTCGCCGTGCTCGCGTTGGCGTCGGTGCGCTTGCCGCGCGGCCGGGGCGGAGCCGCGCTCGCCGGAATCGTCCTGGCGGCCGTGTGGCCGGCGGCGCACTTCGATGGGGCCTGGCCAACCACGATCTGGGCCATCGAGCTGGCGGCCCTGGCGGCCCTGGCATTCTGGATACCACGGCCCTTCACGCACGTCGCCACGACCGCGTTTGCCGTCGCAATGGCGTGGTGGGCGGTCGCCGCCGGATTTGACGGGCTCCCGGCTCGCGCGGACTGGATCATCGCCCTCGTGGCAGCCTCGGCGGCGGGCATCCTCGCCTGGGCGGCGGTCCGGGGCAGGCAGCGGGATCATGGCCGCGTGGCCCTGGCCGCCGCCCTTCTCATCCCCATGGCCGCAGCGGCCGCCTTTCGCGATGACCCCGTCGTAACGGTCATCTGGGCCGTCGAGGCCGCGGCGGCCCTCGGCGCGGGCGCCTGGATGCGTGACGCGGACCTGCGCTTCGGGGGCCTCGGCGTGATCGCGCTCTTGTTGGTGCGCATTTTCGCCGTCGACTTGGGCGGCGTCGACCCGGTCGTTCGCGTCGCCGCCTTCATCGCAACCGGCGCCATCCTGTTGGCCATCGGGTACGCTTACGCCCGCTTCCTGCGGCGCGAGACGGAATCTGACGACGCTTAACAGCCCGGCCGAGGGCCCCGGCAGGGTCGGCGTTGGCACAAGCCCGGCCAGGAATCGGCAGAAAGGTCTCCCAGCCTGGATTGGGCAATCCTCAAGAGCAGTCATGAGGATTGGAAGATCGTCCCCGTCTGCCTTTGAAGGTCCCGAAGATCTCCTCTCCCCATGGCTAGAAACACCATGTCCCGCAACCTGATTCGCCGACTGCCCCGCGCCGCCCTTGTGGCCCTGCTGAGCGGCTCGATTCTCGGCGCCGCCATGGGCGCGGCCTTCGCCGCCGGCGAATCCGAACTCCCGAAGAGCTTCGGCATCGCCGATATGCACTCGGGCGACCGAGGACATTATGCCATGACCGCTTGGCTCGAATGGAGCGGCACCGTCCTCGGCGAATACCACGAAGCCGAGCGCGAAGAAATGCAGGGCGAAATCCAATACGAATGGCTGCCGGCGAAGAAAACGTATGCCGCAGACGGCACGCAACGCTGGGCCCACCCCGTCGTCCTGCACATTTCCGAACGCGAAGTGGGCGACGGTGAGGATTGGAAGTACACGCGGGAGATTCTTTCGGACGCCAACACGGGGGAGACCCTTGGCGCGCGCACGACCGGAAACCATAGCGCCGCCTACGATGTCGCGGGAATCGCCGGCGTGGGCGCACAATCGCGGGAATTCGCCGAAGATACGATCTATTGGTCGTTCGACGAAGTCCCGTTGCTGTGTGGATTGAAGAGCCAATTGCAGGGCCAAAACCTGGACACGCGAAAGCCTGTGCTTGTTGATGGATCATGCGTCTTCGATGAAGATCAGCCAGCCCGCGTGGAGTTCATCGCCCAAGCCGTTGAAACGGTTCAGGGCATGGAAACGGTCCGTTACGACGCAGCCACGAAATTCGGCCAAACGAGCCTCTGGTTTGCGCGCGAGGCCCCGGTCCCGGTGCGCATGCACCAGACGCTTTCGGTTCAGGAGGAAAATTTCACCGGGACCGGTTCTTTCACGTTGGATCTGATCGGCTTCGAGGCGGGCAATAGCGCCTATCCGCCTCTGCCGTCCGTGGCCGGCCCTGCGGCGCCCTCCATCGAGTTGGCGCCGGCATCCTTCCTTGGCCCTGATGCGTCGGGCTTCGACATGGACTTCTCGCTGCAGGATGCGTGGAACGCAGCCGAACGGCAAAACCCGGACGTGCATGATTACCTTGACCGTCATCCGGGAGCTTACTTGGCGTACGCCCACTACCGGATTCGGGTTGATGAAAACCAAACGCATCCCCACTGGGTTTTGGTGATCACCGACGGCGCCGACGAAAGCATGACCATTTTGGCTTACGCGCCCACCCATCCCGTCGCGACAGACATGGCAGACATACTTGATCTGGCCGGCCCGCCAATCATTGGCAGCCAAACGTTCGTTTGGTTCGGGAATGAACTTTCAGGGTGGTTCGCACCACCGCATTTACTGCCTGATCGGCTGCCCAGCGTGGCCTCCGTTGCCGGCGCCTGGGCCGCCTTCGATGCTGAATTCGACGAAGCCTCTGAGGCGAATTCCTGGGGGTTCGTCATTTACTGCGGATTCGTTAATTGCACGGAGGCGCAAGGCGAAATTCATGTTGGTCGAGACGGCACGCCGACGATGGAAGCGGACCCGCTGGCGTTCGTTCTCGGCGGCGAGAATGAGGCCCGGGAAAATTTCACTGCCCTGACGGTGGACCTTGACGGAGCCATCATCGAATACCAGGAAACCCACGCCCGCGCGGCCCAGCGCGATGCCGGCCTCTTGGCATCTTCAGACCAAAAAGACCCACCGGCGCCGACGCCCAACGACGAGCCCCTGGCAACGATTTCGCCGTGGTGGGTCTGGCCAAGTCCCGCAGCGGCCGCTGGCGCGGGTGTTCTCGGCCTGCTGATCGGCGTCGTCTATTGGCTGTGGCCGACCATCCAGTCGGCGCCGATGTTTGGGTTGTTCAGCCGGCTGCGTGAAAATCAGGTCCTCGAGCACCCGACGCGGTCGCGCATCATGCAGGAATTGGAGCGAGAGCCGGGGCTGCACCATAGCGAGTTGTGTCGGCGAATGGGCGCGGGCAATGGCGTCGTGGAGCACCACCTGCGGATCCTGGTGGCCAACGACCTCGTTGTGCGCCGGAAAGAGGCCGGCTACGCTTGCTTCTTCCCGGCTCGCGGCGTCGACCGGCGAGATTCGGCGGCCATGCCTTGGTTGAAGTCCCAGGGCGCACGCAAGGTCATGGTGAGCGTGGTGGCGCGGCCGGGCCAGAGCGGCAAGGACATCGCGGCGGCGTCGGGGCTGGATCCGGCCACGGTGACGTACCATCTCAAGCGGCTAAGGGAGGCGGGACTGGTGGACGCACGGCGCGACGGGCGGCGCCTGGCCGTCCATGCGACCGCGCAGGGCCACCGGATGGCCCAGGCCGCGTGACCCTCGCCTGCGTTACGCGATCGCCCCCCGGATGGTCACGGTCGGACGATCCGGCCCGACGAGGCGAAGGCTGCCGTCGTCGACTTCGACATGGCGGGGTGGCACATCGCCCAGAAGGCCGCTGAAGATGGCGCCGTCGCGGGGGGCCGGAATGCCCAGCAGGTCCTGGATCGTGGCGCCCAAGTCGTACTGGAGGAAGACCAGGAATTCATCGACGTTGGCGTTGGTTGTGAGCAAGCTGAACGTGGAGAAACTGCCCTCGTCCCCCTCGCCCTGGAAGAAGTACATCGGCATGCCGACCAGCGCTGCCTCCACCTGTGCCAGGGGCGCAACGAGGCGGTCCTGGATGATGAGTCGCCGAACCTCGAATTCCTGGCCCCTCGATGCGACGAACAACTCCCACGCGCCGTGGGCGGCCGAGGCGCGGTACATGCCCTCTCCGTAGCTCCAGCCTCCGCGATCGAACGCGCTGGAGATTTGGACATCGCGCGCCGTCGCGTGGGGCCTCGTCGCCGGGGGCAGTCCATCATGGACCTCAACGTCGCTGGTCCAGACTTCCACGCCGATGAGCGCCAGTGAGTTGAGCGCCGCGTACAGGCCGAAGTTGACTCCCGAAGCCTTCCCGCGCAGGGGGAGCAGGTCTGCCGCTCCGGCAGCGGCGACATCGGCGAACGTGGAGTCGGCGGCCGCCACGGGGCTGCGGTCAAGGACGCGAAAGGCGATGCCAAACTCGCCGCTGCCCCGTGCGGTCAGGATGAACCCGAAGGTGGGTGGCGTCCGGTTTTCCAGCGGGATGGACAGGTGGAACGGATCCATGGGTGAGCCTGCGGGCTCGTCCCGGGCGAGGATGGTCGAGTGGGAGGCCGTTTCGATTTCGTGGGCGACGATGACGTTGCGCAATTGCGCCGAGGCCCCCATTTCGAAGATGGCGAGGGTCCATTCGGGGGGCGCCGGGCCGGCATGGATGGGCACGACCTCCAGCACCAGGTTCCACCAGTCCTGCCCCAGATCGTGAGGCAGGGCCGACCCGGCGGGGGGCAGCCACTGGTAGCCGGCCACCTCCCCGTCGGCGGAGGCGCTGGTCGTGAGGACGACCCACGGCGAGGCCGATCCCTTGGCCAAGGCCCGAGCCAGGTCGGTGGTTTGCGCGGCACCGTGCGGGGGGTGTGCACCGGACTCCAGGCAGCCGGCGAGGACGCCGCCGCTGAGCAGCAGGACGACGATCGCGGCCGCGCCAGGCATGCATCATGTAGGGCGTCTGCCGGTATGAAACGGTTCTCGACCCAGCAAGGTGGTGGCGAGGCGCAACAGCCCCGGCGGCCTAGCGACGAAAGACGACAGGATTTGTGATCTTGGCCAGCCCGACGAGTTCAGCCTCCATGGTGTCGCCGCCGGTGATGGGGCCGACGCCCTCGGGCGTGCCCGTCAGGAGGATGTCGCCGGGCTCCAGGGTTGTCCACTGACTCGCCGCAGCGATCAGGTCAGCCACGCTCCAGGTCATGTCGCCGGTCCAGCCCTGCTGCCGCACGTCGCCGCCAACCGCCAGGCGAAGCCGCTGATCCGACAGGTCCAGGCCGTCGGCGGGGTGCCATTGCCCCAGGGGCAGGAACGTGTCATACCCCTTGGCCTGCGCCCACGGGTGTCCTCGGCCCTTGGCCTGGTTTTGCAGATCGCGAGCCGTCACGTCGACCGCCACCGTGACCGCCTCGGCGAGCGGGCCTGCCTCGGCGACCCCGACCCGCCGGGCCCGGGCGCCTAGGCGCACCGCCATTTCGACTTCGTGGTGGACGGCTCCGATGCCGGCCGGAACCTCCACGGCGCCGCCGTCCTCAAGGAGCGCCGAATCGGGTTTCCAGAACCAGATCGGTTCGGCGGGCGTTTCGCCACCGAGTTCCCGGGCGTGGCGCGCGTAGTTCTTGCCGACGCAGAGGATCTTCACGCCGCGGCCAGCCCCTCGGCGCGAAAGGACTTGCGCCCGCATGCCCCGGGCGGCGCGCCGCGGGACCGCCATGGAGCGGCGCCGGGCCGACGCCCGGCCAGCGCCAGGCGCCCCGCAAGCCATCAACAGAAGTCGGGCGCCACCCGCCATCTTTGTTCGTCAAAAAGAATGGAATTGATTGCGTGCCAGGGGGCGCCAGGGACCGCTGCCAGCTCCGTTGCCGGTGTCAAAGCGGCCCGGACCCGAACCATGCGTCGAGAATCGAGACGACGTGCCAAATCACGTTAAGTACACCCCCTTGCATGGCGGATCAGCAGTCGCCCCCGACCGGCGTTGGACAGCCAGCATCTCCGTCTCCTACGCGGCGATCTGGTCTTCAAACGATCAATTCCAACTCCGTCCGGCCCGGTCGGAGGCGGCTGCTACCTTTCTTGCAGCAACCCGTCGACGTCCGCCAGCGCAGCCGCGGCGCGCGCCGTCACCCGGATCGCCAGCGCAGGGGGCGACCCGTCGAATGCCACCAGACCCTCGGTCCGCAGGCGCGCCATGTGCCAGCGAATCGTGGGCTCGGTGACCCCGAGGCGCGCCGCCAATTGCGACGGCGTCGAACGCGGCTCATCCACCAGGGCCCGCAGCAGGGTCGCCACGATGCCTCGGCGCAGCAGCATCATCAGTTTCGCATCGTCGGCGCTGGGCGTGCCGGCGAAGTGGCCGATGCGACGGCCGTAGCGAAACGTGTGCAGCCGGCCGTCCGCCGCCAGAGCCCGGGCATGATGCTCGATCGCGGTCCGCCCGACCCCCATCATCAGGGCCAGCTCCTGACGCGAGGCGCCGGGGTTCCGGCGCACGGCCTCCATGAGGCGCTGGCGCGTTGGCAAAGCAGCGGGGCTGGCTCCAGACCCATCTTGCGAGCAGGCGGCGGTCGACAACGGAGCCCCAGCGGCCACGCCAGGCGTTAACCCTTGCCCTCATGGCGCCGGCGGCTGAAACCGGATCGTTTCGAGTGCGTTTCCAGCCCTAGAGTTGCATCTGCCCAGCCTGCTTCGGCGCCGACAGCAACCGGTCGACGATCTGCAACGTGTCCGTCGGGAAGTCACGGCTGCGCATCCACTGCAAGAAGTCCATGTGGTCGGCGACGGGCTCGTGGCGGTGCTTGCTGAACCCGAACCGCACGACGCCCGAGGCGTCCTGGTAGAACCGGTGGCCGTGATCGAGCCAGGTCCACACCTCGGCCTCGGGGTCGCGCAGTTGCGCCAGCCGGGTCTGGGTCAGGCCGGCCGGATCCTCGCCGAGGACAGCCTTGTGGCGCTCGATCTGTCCGCGCAGCACGGCTAGCGTGGCCTCCGTGTCCGCTTGGCTGCGGTGTGCGCCCTCGAGCTTCTCTCCCGTGTAGCGCTCGAAGCACGCCTCGAGGTTGTGGCCGTTGACGATGCGCTCGACGCCGAGCGTGTCGATGCACGGGTGGTTGGGGGCCAAGCCGCTCTGGCCGGCGCGCGACAGCTCGGCGTGCAGGAACGCCACGTCGAAGCGGTGGTTATGCGCCACCAGCAGCGCACCCTCGATCAACCGTTGGATGCGCGCCGCGTGCTGCCGAAACGGCGGCTTGCCCGCCACCATGTCCGGCGTGATGCCCGTGATTTGCTGAATCTGCTCTGGAATCTCCGTTTCCGGGTCCACCAGCGCCGAGAACGGCGTTCCCACCTGGTTCAGCTGCGCGTCCACCTCGATGAAGCAGAATTCAAGGATGCGGTCGCGCTCTGCCTCCAACCCGGTTGTCTCCAGGTCGAACGCCAGGATCCGTTGTCCGTCGTCGGTCACGAGCCGGCAGCCGGGCTGGCCCTGAAAAAGGCCATGGGCGCTGCGCGAGAGCCGGTCACGACGCGATCTCAACGATTTCTATATCAAAGACGAGCTTTTGCCCGGCGAGGAGGTGGTTGAAATCGAGGGTGTAGCCCTCGTCGTCGATCTCGATGACGGTCGCCTCCAGTTGGACGCCGTCGCCAGCCTCCAGCCCGATGCGCATGCCCTTCTCCAGCATGGGGGCCTTCAGATCGTCCTTGGTGACGCGGCGCACGAGTCGTTCGTCGCGCTCGCCGTAGCCGTCCTCGGGCGCCACCTCGACGGTGCGCTCGTCGCCGAGCTCCAGGCCGCGTACGCCGTTGTCAAAGCCCGCGATGACCGTTCCGGCGCCGACCGTGAAGGTCAGCGGGTCGCGCTCGCGGCTGGTGTCGAAGACCTCGCCGCTCTCCAGGCGCCCGGTGTAGTGGACCGAAACCGTATCACCATCTGCGATGGCCATGGGCCGCGGTGAAAGGTGCTTCTACTAAGGGGTGCCGGCGGCGGGGCGAGGCCCGACGGGCTGTGAGGGCCTGACCCCCAGGGGATCCCGGAGCCCTGCGACGCCGCAACACCGCAACACCGCAACACCGCAGCACCAGGGCGGGAACGGGGAGCGCCCGGGCGCAGGCGGCTGCCGCGCCGTCCCGCGCGTCGATTCGTGCTACAGCGTTTCGATTTCGATGGCGGACCAGCCCTCCGGGGGGCCCTCCAGGTAGAACACGGTGACGAAGATCTCGTAGGCCTGGTTGTAGGCCGGCCACACGTCGTCGGGGTAGAGGCTCACGCTGTAGTCGCGGGCCTCGGGCGGGAAGATCGACGCGTCGGGCCGCCAGGACGCCGGGTTGCTGACGTACGTGGTGTCCAGCTCAAACGGTTCGTCGGAGTAGAGACTGAAGTAGTACTCCGTGGGGCCGGTCGGCTTGCCGCTGATCGAATCCTCCCAGACCGCCTCCAGCACGAAGCCGGCGGGTGCCTGGTCGACGCTGAAGTTGAACGCGCACTGGCAGGTGGGCACGACGTCGCCGGCGACGAGGTCCACGCCCCAGTTGGCGATGCCCACAGAGGCGTCGACGAATGCGTCGAACTTGTACGTCGTGTGGTACGGCTGCGGGGCGGTGTCGCGGGGCAGGTAGACCTTCACGATGGTGACTTCGTCGGCGACGACCGTGGCGGAGGCCTGGGTGGCCTCGTAGCCCTCGGCGCTGACGTGCAGGAGCACGAGGCCAGGTTCGAGGTCGTTGAGCACGAAGCGCCCGTCGGCGGCCGTCATGGTTTCCCGATCCTCGCCGATGGCCACGCGCGCACCCTCGACGGGCCGGATCGAGGCATCGACCACGACGCCGCTGACGGCGCCAAGGCCAGCCTTGGTGTCGACGTCGCCCAGGTCCAGGGTGCTGCCATCCCCGAGCACAACGCCAGAGGAATCCTCCGGGGCATCGTCGGTGCAACCAGCCAGGGCGGCTGCGAGCAGGAGCAGGGGTACGGTCAAGGCCTTCATCATGACGTGGCTGATCTAGCTAATCCATAAGGGTTGTGGCCACAAAGCCGGACCCAGACGGACCCCATTTTGGCTACGAATCCCCGAGAAACGACCACTCGTCCGGCGCCGGCTCGTGGTAAAAAGCCGTCACATAAACCTGGAATTCGACGTTGAACTCGGGCACCGGACGGGCATAGGGGCGAACGAACAGGCCCATGACGGAGTCCTCCTCAAGCGCCTCGGCGTCGAAGCGCATGTAAGCCGGATTGTAGCACCAGCAATCGCCGATCACACGGGCCGTCTCTTCAGAGTACACCCGCACGAAGTAGTCCGCGTCGGCCCCCACGTAGAAGCCGCCGGGAGTCATGTCCCTCACCACCTCCACGACCAGGGTCTGCAGCCCCTCCGGCTCCACATCGAAGCGGAACGTACACGATGGGCACGTCGGGGACCACCACATCAGCGTGTAAGGCAGAACCACGTCCGCGAAACCCGCAAACGTCTGGGTTTCATGGTACGGCGTCGGCGGCGCCACGCGCTGAAGCACGAACTTGACCTGGACGAACTCATCCGCGACCACCTCCACCACGGTGTTGGCCGGATCGTGGCCCGCCGCCTCGGCGGTCAGCCGGTACGGCCCCGGCCAGAGGTCAGGGAAGGAGAAGGCGCCGTCTGCCTGCGTCGTGTCCCCCAAATCCAGACCCGGAAGGGCCACGCGGGCCCCTTCAACCGGCCGCAGGGAGTCGTCCACGACGAAACCCGTCAAATGGCCCCGCTCGCCCGCGTGCGGCGTCTGCCGGGTCGGCGCCTCCCCGCCGCTTTCGGCCTCCTGGACCTCGTCCGGGGCTGCGGATTCGAGCACGATCTCCTGCGAATCATCAACGGCCTCGGCGCATCCGGCCAAGCCCGCCGCAAAGACCAGCACCACGGCCGCCGTGGCCAGCCTCAGGGCCCGTCCCCCCGGACAACGCTCCAGCCCTCGGGCGCCGGCTCATTGTAGAACGACGTCGCAAAGACATCGAACTGGACGTTGAACTCGGGCACGCCACTCGTCAACGGGTAGATTCGAAGCTCAAGGTCCGGCACACCCCGCAGGGCATCGGGATCCAGCGGCAAATAGGCGGGGTTCGGGCATTGATAACACGACGCCAGGGTATCCCGCGACGCCGCGTCCCGCAGTTGCACGTAGTACGCGGCCCCGGCGGGCGCCTCGCGTGTAACCTCAATGATGAGACTCGTCAGGGCCTCCCGTTCAACGACGAGCGGGAAGGTGCATGACGGGCAGAACAACATCGTCGCTCCGGTGATGCCGTCGGTGGCAATGTCCGCAAAGCCCGTGAACGACTGCGTCTCATGGTACGGCGTGGGTGGCGCCACCCGCTGAAGCACGAACTTGACCTTCACGAAGTCGTCCCGCGCCACCTCGACGACCGTGTCGGCCGACCTGTGGCCCTTGGCTTCGGCCGTCACGCGGTACGGCCCCGGCCACAGGTCCGCGAACGCGAAGGCGCCATCGGCGGCCGTGACATCCTCGGCGTCGAGGCCCGGAAGTCGCACGACGGCGCCCTCCACCGGCCGCAGCGCATCGTCAAGAACGAAGCCAGTCAAGTGGCCCCGCTCCCCCGCGCGCGCCGGCTGCTGCGTCGGCGCCTCGCCGCCGCTGACCGCCTCCACCTCGCTGCCCGAGTCCGCTGCTTGGAGCACAATCTCGACCGGCTCACCAGCCTGTTCGCCGCAGCCGGCCAACGCAACGGCCAGCACCAGCATCGCCGCCAGGGGCGCACGCATCACGGCACCTCACCTTGCACGAAGGTCCACCCCTCCGGCGGCGGGTCATGGTAGAACGCGGTCACGTACACCTCGAACGAAACGCTGAATTCAGGCATCAGGCCCGAGCGCGGCCGCACGTCCACGTAGAACTCGAAATCACTCGTCAAATCATCCTCGGTCAACTCGACGCGCGCCGGATTGGGGCAATAACACGTCGCCAGTCCGCGGCCGCTCTCCATGGACGCCACGTACACGTAATACTCGGCGCCGTACGCCTCGCTGCCCGGCGGCGTCTCACGAAACGCCTCAATCACCAGGCCCTTGAGGCCCTCGGGTTCGACCTCAACGATGAATGTGCAGGATTGACAAAACCAGGTGGCCGACGGCGGCGCGTCCGGCGGCGCGACCTCGGCGAAGCCCGTGAAGGACTGCGTCTCGTGGTACGGCGACGGCGGCGCAACGCGTTGCAGGACGAACCGAAGCTTCACGATCTCGTCCGCCACGACCTCAACGATCGCCTCCGCGCTCCGGTGCCCCGGCGCCGTAGCGGTCACGCGGTAGGGGCCCGGCCACAGATCGGCGAATGAAAACGCGCCATCCTCCAGCGTCGTCGCCGTGTCATCCATGCCGGGCAGGTCCACCGTCGCCCCTTCAATGGGATACAGCGCGTCGTTGACCACATGGCCCGCCACATAGCCCCGGTGGCCGGCCTGCGGCGGCTGCTCGGTGGGCGCCTCGCCGCCCGTCAGCGTGTCGGCGCCGTCGCCGCCCGACTCCAGCAGAATCTCGTCGGCAGGCGCAGGCGCGTCGCTGCAACCGGC
>JBFJYU010000038.1:0-14943 GCA_041622435.1 Thermoplasmatota archaeon
ACGTTGAGGACGACGGCGTCGCGGGGTTGGCCGAGGCCGTTGCTCGCGTTGGCGGCGAGGTTGATCCAGCCGCCGGCGAAGTAGGTGAGCGGAATGATGAGGAGCAGCAGGTGGATTTCCTGTTGCACGGCCACTGCGGGGCTGAAGGCGGCGGCGATCCAGGGGGCGGCGAGCGCCAGCACAAGGGCCACGCTGAGGCCCCACAGGGCGGCGAAGCGGAACGAAAAGTTGCGCGCTTCGTCGATGCGGTCCTTGCGGGCGGCGCCCAGGTTTTGGCCCATGAAGGGCGTCAGCACGCTGCCCATGGCGTTGATGCCGATGAGGCCCAGGCCCTCGATGCGGCCCGCCACGCCGAAGGCGGCTACCACGTCGGGGCCCTGCGTGGCGGCTAGGCGGGTGAGCCAGGCCAGGGTGATCGGGGTTAGCATGGACGTGAAGGCGGCGGGCACGGCGATGTGCAGGATGGCGGTCCAACTGGCGCGGAGGGTGCGGGGGTCGGGGCGCACCAGGAGACGCTCCCGGCGGGCGAGCACCCAGAAGGCGGCGACGAAGGTCACCATGTACGCGATGACGGTGGCGATGGCGGCGCCCTGGAGTTCGAGTCGGGGGAAGGGGCCGATGCCGAAGATGAACAGCGGATCGAGGACCAGGTTGGTCATGGACGCGATGATCATGATCTTGGCGGGCGTCTTGGTGTCGCCGAGGGCCCGGATGGCGTTGTTGCCCGTCATGGGGAGGACCACGAAGCCGACGCCGAGGTACCAGATGGCCATGTACTCGCGAACGAGTTCGAGGAAACGCCCCTCGGCGCCCAGGGCCCTGAAGAGCGGGTCGATGGTGAACCAGCCGACCACGGCGACGAAGATGACGAGCACCAGGCCCAGGAAGATGCCGTCCGTGGTGAGTCGCTTGACGCGAGATTGGTCGCCCGCCCCTGCGGCTCGGGCGATGACGGCGCTGGCGCCGGCGCCGAGGCCGAAGCTCAGGCTCATGACGGTGAAGACGACCGGGAACGTGAACGCCATCGCGGCCAGTTCGTCGGCGCCAAGTTGGCCCACGTAGAACGTGTCGACGATGTTGAAGACCAGGAAGGCCAGCATCGCGACGGCCATGGGGCCCGTCAGCCGCAGGAGGGCGGGCCCCACGGGGTCCTGGGTCATGCTCACACGCTTGGCCACGTTGCGCTCCAGGGCCCCTCCCATTTCAGGCCTGCCGTGCCCAGCTTACCAGCGCCTCGGCCGGCAGCCGCTGGCTCGGCCCACGCGCCGCCCGCTCCCGCAGGCCGTCCGGCAGGGTCGCGGGGTCGCCGGGGCGGCCCAGGGCAAGGGCGCAGATGACCTCGTGCTCCTCGTCCAGACCCAACAAGTCGTGGGCGCCGGCGGCGTCAATGCCACCCATGGCGTGCGCGGCCAATCCCAGTTCGTGAGCCTGGAGGATCAATTGCATCGCGGCGGCCCCGGTGTCGAACCAGGCGTGCCGGTTGGGCTTGTCAGCCATTCCCATCTTGCCCGCGAAGCTGTGGTCGCTGAAGGTGGTCTTGGCCACCACGAAGATCAGTATGGGGGCAGCGTCGCTCCAGGTGCGGTTGCCGGCCATGATGGCTTCGTCGAACCCGTCGCGTTCGGGTCCCCGGGTTGCGACGTGGAAGCGCCAGGGCTGTTCGTTGAAGCTGCTGGGCGCCCAGCGGGCGGCCTCGAACAGGCTGTCCAGCGTGACCGGGTCCACCGGCTCGGGGTCAAACGCGTAATGGCTCGTCCGCTCCGCGAAGAGGGGATTGACGCTGGCGGCCGGGCTTCGTTGTGCAAGGATGGTTTCGGTGTGGGTCATGGTAAATCAAAGACGAGGATTTCGGCGTTTTCGGTTGCCCGGATCTGGAGGGGTCCCGATTCAAGGGCGGCCCCGTCGCCGGGGCCCAGGGGGATGTTGTTGAGCTTCGCGGCGCCGCGCGCAACGTGGATCCAGGCGTGGCGGTCGGCGGCGAGGTCTAGGGCTGCGCCCTGGCCAGCGGCGAGGCGGCCCGCGTGGATGGTGGCGTCGGCGTTCAGGGTGATGCCGCCCCCCTCGCTGTTGGGGCTCGCGACCACCTGGAGGCCCTGGTCGAGGTCGAAGCGCCGCTGCGCGTAGCCCGGCTCAAGACTGCCGTGCGTCGGCTGGATCCAGATCTGCAGGAATTCGGTTTCGCCGGCGTCCGCGTTCATTTCCGCGTGCACGACGCCGGTGCCGGCGGTCATGCGTTGCACGTCACCGGGGCGCAGCACGTGTTCGTTGCCCATGGAGTCGCGGTGGCGCAGCGCCCCCCGGAGGACGTAGCTGACGATCTCCATGTCGCGGTGGGGGTGCTGGCCGAAGCCGCTGTGGGGCTGAATCGTGTCTTGGTTGAGGACGCGCAGGTTGCGGTACCCCATCCAGTCGGGGTCGTGGTAGTGGGCGAAGCTGAACGAGTGGTAGGTGTCAAGCCAACCGTGGTTGGCGTGGCCGCGCTCGGCAGCCCGGCGCAGGCGCAGTTGCATCATCAGGCGGCAGCTCCGGGGGCCAGGCGGTCCTGGACCCACTCCGGCCGGTGCTTCCAGGCGACCACGCTGGTCAAGAGGCCCAGGACCACGGACGGGGGAAGTCCGGCCCAGTCGGCGTTGGCGACGTGCGTGACGGCTGCGCCGAGCATCGTTGCGATCAGCACCGTGGCGGCGTAGAACCGGCTGCGGGGTACGATCAGGGCGATGCCGGCGGCGAGTTCGATGATGCCGATCGCAGGGATGGCCCAGGATGGGACGCCAAGGTTGCCGAGTTGTTCATCCATGCCGCCGGTGAGTTTGCCGGCGCCGACCCCGATGAAGGCCAGGCCGAGCAGACTGATGCCGATCCAGGTCAGGATGGTGCGCGTTTTGTCGTTGGGAGTGTGTGTCATGGGGCTCACAAACGCCACTATGCAACGAGTAGTATTAGACTACCAACTTCGTAGTCGAGGAGTCGCTACGACGGCCGGGACGAACCCTTTGATATAGGATAAGGAGCGACTACCATCCGAGAAGCCATGGATAACCAGCCGTGCGCCGACGCGCCCTCCGGGTGCCAGATCGGCGACCTGTTCCAACTGCTCAGCAAAGCGCACATGATGGACATCCTCCACACCGTCATCCATCAACGCGGCCCCCACCGCTTCGTCGACCTGCAAAAGCGGCTCGCCCTCAGCCCCAACACGCTGAGCAACCGCCTCAAGGCGCTCCTCGACGCCGGCCTGGTCACTCGCACGGCCTACAACGAGATTCCGCCCCGCGTCGACTACGAAGCCACGCCCAAGGCCCTCGACCTGACCACCGTGTTCCAGGCCCTGCACGAGTGGAGCCTCCGCCACAACCTGGAACAGGAAATCACCGCCTAGGCGCTCCCCGCCGCGGGCCGCCACCGGCCGGCGCCCAGCCGCCCACGCGAATGGTTAAGCCGACCACCCGGCCTGCGACGGCCATGCGCACCCAAATCCTGGCAATCGCCCTCCTGGCAACCGGCCTCGCCGGCTGCACCGAGGAGCCCGTTGAACTCGAACCCCTGGCGCCGGCGGCCCCCGTCTGGGCCCCCTACGCCTACAACTTCACCAACGACGCCAGCGGGTGCAACCTGGGCGTCGCCGTCGTCCTGCGCGACATGGCCGACCTCGCCGCGTTCCTGCCCGAGGGCTACACGCCCATCGACGCCCAGAACCTCCTCGGCCTGCCCGCAGCCACGGGCCAGGGCGCGGCGCTGTTCTCGATCTACACGTGCGCCGACGCCGCCGTTACCGGCGGCCCCCTCTCCGGCGCCGAAATCAACATCCTCGTCGACGCGCCGGCCACCCCCGCCGCCGAGGGCCTCACCGAGGCCACGTCCAACTACTACCTGCTCCAGATGGTCGCTGGCGACGCCAACCTCACGGCGGCCCTCGCCGACTCCGAATTCGATGTGCTGACCGGCGACGCGCTGTTCCGCTTCAACGGCGTGCCCCCGGTGTTTGGCTCCCAGGGCGCCGTCGTGGTCAACGAGACCACCTACTTCGTCCTGAACGTCCCGGCCACAGCCCCCGCAAGCCTGGATGGTCTCAGCCGCTTCTGGCAGGAGACCCCCAACGGCACTGCCCATTACGACTACGAGATGACGGCCGAGGCTCGCATCGGACACGTGGCCTGTGTGTTTGGTGACGAACTGGTCCAGGCCGTGGCCGGCGGCAGCGGCTGCACCAGCGGCGAATCCTTCGGTATCACCGTCGCCGACTTCAGTTGGACGAGCACGTTCAACTACCTCCCGCACGCGGCAGGCAACGCCACGGGCAACGCGACCACCGACCCTACCGCGTAAGCACGACGCGGAAGCGTGCCTTGCCGGCGCGCACATGGGCCAGCGCCGCGTCCGCCTCAGCCATGGGCATCGACTCGGTCTGGGCCTCGATGCCATGCAGCGCCGCGAACGCCAGCATGTCCCGGATCATGGCACGGCCCCCGATGCCGCTGCCCGTAATGCGCCGGTCGGCAAACAGCGCGCCCGCCTCAATGGCGACCGGACTGGGCGGGTTGCCGACGAAGCACAGAGTGCCGTGGGGGGCCAACGCATCCACGAAGGCGGCCCAATCCAGGTCCGCGAAGGCCGTGTTGAGAATCAGGTCAAAGCGCGGCCCAAGCGCCCGGATGGCTTGCCCGTCGGCGCCCGCCACGACATCGTGGGCGCCCAGTTGGCGAGCCTCGTCGGCCTTGTCGGGGCTGTGGGTGAAGGCCGTCACCCGGCAGCCCATGGCCCGCGCAAAGCGTAGCGCCAGGTGACCCAGGCCGCCGATCCCGATGACGCCCACGCGATCGCCGGGCTTCACGAGGCGCCGAAGCGGGCTGAACACGGTCACCCCGCCGCACAGCAGCGGAGCCGCGCCTGCCGACGACAGCGCCTTGGGGATCTTGAACGCAAAACGGTGATCGACGACGATCTGGTCGGCGAACCCGCCGAACCGGCCGACCGCCGTCGGTTGGTGCTGGGTGCAGAGGTTCTCCCAGCCCTCGGTGCAGTAGCGGCAGTGATGGCACGAGCCCGCTTGCCAGCCGATGCCCACGCGGTCGCCGAGGGTGAGGCCGCCAACCGCCGAGCCCGCCTCGACCACGCGCCCGACGATCTCGTGGCCCGGCACGAGCGGGTACGTGCTGCTCTCCCAGTCGCCGTCAACCAGGTGGACGTCGCTGTGGCATACGCCGCAGTGGCTGACTTCGACGCGGATCTGGTCAGGGGCGAGCGACGCGTCGTACTCGAACGGCTCCAGCGGGCCGCCGGGGCGCGGCGCGACCCACGCGTGAATGGTGCTCACGGGCGGCCACACGGGGCGGGCGCTTCTTCAGTGCAATGGCCGCGGCCTCGGGGACAGCCTTAGTCTTGGCCGTCGGCCAGCGCCAGGAGGCGCGTCCCGTCGGTCTGGCGCGCGAAGCGGACCTGCGGGTTGCGGGCTTCGGTGTTGTCGGTCTGGGTCCACACGACGACGAGGTCGCCGTCGGGTGTCAGCGCCGCTTCGAAGAAATCCAGCAGCGTGCGATCCGAGTACACGGGCACCACCCGTGCCAGGCAACCGCCCCCGTTGGGGCAAACGGCGCCGGTGTGGATGATGCCGTTACTGACGGAGCTGGCCGTATTTACCGCCATTTCATCGCTGAAAAACATGAAGTTGGCCGCCACCTGCCACTGGTGCAAGCCCAGGTTGGGATCTCCGAGCTGGTTGCTTTGCAGGTACGTGACGGCCACCCGGCCCGCGTCGCCGGCGACGATCCACGGGAAAATCATGGTCGTCTCCTCGCCGGCGAACGCAACAGGCTCGGACCAGTTCTCGCCGTCGCTGGACTGCGACAACCGCAGGTGGGCGCTGCCGTCGTCGGCGTACTGGCTCCAGGCGAGGTACATCTGGCCGGCGGCGTCAACGGCCGCCACGGGGAAGATCACGGTAGGGCTCCAGGGGTTCTGGAGGGGTGTTGCCGGGCGGTGGAGGGCGTGGCCCGTGTCGACGTCGATCCAGTTGGTACCGCGGTCGCGGCTGATGAGGACGTGGAGCGTGTTGTCGCCGGCGGTGACGTAGGGTTGCAGGAGCGTGCGGCCGTCCGGGGCGATGTGGATGGGGCCGAGTTGGATCATGCCATCCACGATGTCCACCGGAGTCGTCCATGTGGCCCCGCCGTCGCTGCTGCGGGTGAACGTGATGCCGCGGGGGTCGCCGTCCTGGTCTGCCCACGTTACCACCACGAAGTCGCCGTGGGCGTCAATCCACTGGCGATCGACGCTCCGGTCGGGCTCGTTCAATTCGCCGCCCCAGTTCCACGTGTCGCCCCGGTCATCGGACCAGCGGTACGGAATGCCGCCGCCGAGGTCGACGGTGTGCACGCGGCCGGCGGTTCCAATGGCGATGTCGGCGTCGCCGTTGCCCGACCCTTCCTCGGTCAGCTTGCCGTCTTCCCGGTTGGTCAATTCGAAAGTGGCGCCCCCATCCGTGCTGCGCCAGACCCGGATATGGCCGGCCGACGCCAGCAGTTCCTCGGCGGCGATCATGGGAGCGGCCACGTAGATCGTGCCGTCGTCGGCGACGGCGACGCTGGGCTCGCCGCCGATCCCCCAGATGGGGCTTGGGCGGCCGAGGATTTGGCTGGGCCCGAAAACGGCGGTCTCGATGACTGGCGGCAGGGCCGTTTCGTGTTCGGTGTCGGCCAGGAGGGGGGCGTCCTCGACGCAACCGGCAAGGCCGGCGCCCAGGAGAATGAACGCAATCAGTACACGCATGGGGGCTTGACGGAGGGGAGCCGTCTAAGAGGTTCCGGCGGGCTGGGTGGTGGCACGGCCGCTGATGTCGCGCCTCCGTTCTGGTGGACCGGGCCCGGCGGGGGCCGATTTGCGCCGCGCTAGGGCGCCTGGGTGCCCGCCGCTTGCGCGTCGCCCGCGGGCTGCCCGTACGTGGTGCCCTTGCGTTGGCCGGTCTTGCCGATGACGCCGGCGGCCACGAGGTGCTTGAGGTCCTCCTGCAAGGTGCGGCGGGGGACGTGTGGGAACGCGGCCTGCACGTCGGCGAACTTGACGCGGCGGGATGTGTTGCCGTCGAGGATTCGCCGGAACCACAGGGCCACGTCCACCTGCCGCGGGTTCAGGTCCTCGGCGCCGGCAAGTCGAACCCGGACGGCGGCGTCGCGAAAGGTTTCCTCCAACACGCGCGTCATGTAATCGATCCAGGACGTGAAATCGTAGTCGTTGTGCTCGACCCGCGCAAGGTTGCCGTAGTAGTCGGCGCGGTCGCGGTTGAACGTGTAGTCGACGAGGGCGTATCGGATGCCAGGGTAGCCGAAGGCGTGCAGGAGCCAGGTTAGCAGGGCCCGCCCGACGCGGCCGTTGCCGTCGCGAAACGGATGGATGCCCTCGAAGTCGTGGAACCAGACGATGGCCCGGATGATGGGGTGCTCGGCGGCGCCGTGCAGCCACGCAAATCCGTTGGCCAATTCGGCCTCGACGCGCTCGGGCGCGGCGGGGATGAACGTGATCACGCCGTCGGCGCGGCCCACGAAATTGGGCTCCTGCTTGAACTGGCCGGCGTCGTCCATGACGCCCTCAAACAGGCGCGCGTGGAGCTCCAGCACGTCGGAGGCGTGGCGGGGTGCCTCGGGGGGAAGCTCCTCCATGAAGGCGCTCCAGTTGATGATCTCCCGCTCCGTCGGGACCACCATGTTGTCGGGCGTGGGTCCGACGCGCAGCAGGCTCTGTACCTCTCCCAGGGTCAGGGGGTTGCCTTCGATGCTGGCGGTGCCGTACGCGTTGCGCGAGAGTGCGTCGCGCAGCAGTCGGCCCGAGGCGCCAGCATCGAGGTCCGCCCCGCGCAGATCCTGGTCCAGCCGTTCGATGGCGCGCAACCGCTCGATCACCTCTTGCGACACCGCGTAGCGCGGTTCGAACACCTCGAAAACCGGCCGCTGGTGGGTCTCATCGGTCATGCGGTAGCGCATATGCACATCGGCCACGACCGTCCAGTGTGCATAATGGGTGTTAAAGGTGTGCATATTGGATGTGCATAACCTGCGGCGTGACAGCCCCCGGCCCGGCGACTCGCGCATCCCTCGGGTCGACGGCGCGCACGCGCTCACCAACGTGGGACTGGCCGGCACCGGCCAGGACACCATCGCCGCCGGCGACATCCGGCACCACCTGACGGGCAGCATCAGAGACTTTTCCGGGGGCCACAGCGGCTTCTACGACGAACTGGCCGTTTACCGGGTTGGCACCTAGACCCCGGACACCGGCAACGGTGGGAAGTCCAGAGTCACCAGGGAAAACCGGTGGTCGCCCGCGTCGTACGGTCGCTTGTACTCCAACGTTGCATTCACCGGGCCGCCAAGGTGCGCGACCAGCAGCTCCTCGTCAACCGTCGGCAGCGCGTACATGCCGGTCTCGACAACGGGCTCGCAACTACCCACTTGGAGCGTCACCTCGGCCTGGCCAGCCTTCGAGTAAAACGCCGGCTCCAGGAGATCGCTGTTGTCGCTGTATCGGGCCATGACCAGAGACGAGCCGCCGGTGCTCGCCGTCAGCGTGGCATTCCACGCTGCATCCAACCCCTCCGTGGAGCCCACGACATCCACCAAGCCAAACTCGGCTGCTCCATCAACGATCAGCCACTCGACGTACGTTTCATCCTTGTTTCGCGAATAGCCCGTGAAATACCCAAAGCCATTGCCGTCCCCGCCAAACGACAGCATCAGGTAGTCGCCAGCGGGGTGGGCCGTGGTCGTCGAGTCAGCCATCGCGCCTTCAAAACCGCGAACCGTAGCGGCCAGCCAGGCGCACTCATCGGCGCCCCACGCGTTCCAGGGAATCAGGGCAACGGGGCCCTCGAAGTAGCCATTGAAACGGAAATCCGATGCGCTATGCACCCGGAGCGCGATCGTCTCGTTGCCCGGAATGGCAATGGCCTGATTGGCGGCGACCACGTACTCAGGCAACGCCAAGTCCCAGAGCTGGATGGTTGCCGGCTCGGCGGCCACCACCTCCTGCGTCCCGGCATCGTCGGAGTCAAGGCAGCCGGCCAGCGGCACCAGCAACGCTGACACGGCAAGAATTCGAAGCACCCGCATGAAGCCACGACGTTGGGCGAAGGTTGATGGCGTTTGCGGTGGGCGGCGAGAATTATTCCCGTGCGTGCCGGCCGCGAGGAGCCAGCGAGGCGGGCGGAAGGCGATGGGCGACCCGGCCCGGTTCGGCACACGCTGGACGCCTGACGATGGACTCCGAGCACTAGCGGTGCGTGGTGCGAGCCAGCCACAAGACGGCGAGCAACAGCGTGGTTGCCGGCAAGCCAGGCGTCGCCCGGGCCTCGGCGCCGGGTCGATCATTGCCGTCGGTCGTGGCTGGCCCAGCGCAGGCCATCCAAGTGTCGTAGAGTCCCTGAACATGGGCGT
The DNA here is from genome assembly GCA_041622435.1 of Thermoplasmatota archaeon. GTDB lineage: Archaea > Thermoplasmatota > E2 > JACPAO01 > JAHFTW01 > JBFJVP01. The sequence goes on from JBFJYU010000038.1 coordinate 9,423, forward strand.
GCCATGGCCAGAACAGGGGGTCGCGCAGCGTGTATCCTGCCTCAGCCATGTCGCCTCCGACGGTTAGATGGACATCGGCGTGGTACCAACTGCCTTCAATTGTTTTGCCGAGACGGTTGGAATCGGGAATCTCGCACAACGACGTGTACCCCCAGAACGGCGAAGCGTCGCTGCCTCCCTCCACTGTCAGGTACGTTGGTAGCGCAACCTGGGGATTTTCGGATTCGCGCTTCAGACAAGGAGCTTCTACGCGGTAGGCGTACGCCTCGGGAATGGGCGTCAGGGGGTCCCAAGGGACGATGGGTGGGTAGCCATTCATGACGCGCCAATCATCGTAGGTGACAACGAGGGCGCGGTGGTACTCGAGGAATTCGACGCCGTAGGCATCCGAATCCGACCAGGTGTAAACCGGCTCCAGGAATCTCCCTTGGTCCCCGTGCCACTTCGCGTGTTGAAACATGAGGTCATTGGTGGAGTCCACACTGGTGACCAGCGGGATTTTGGACGAGTCCTCTGTACCCCCGTTTCGATGACAGCGATCGTACACCAGACTCACCCAGACGCTCTCGGCACCCCGATAGGTGTCGAATTGCTCGAGGAAGCGGTCCAGAATCTCCATTTCGTTGAGCTCCTGTAGCGCCGTCGATGGCGCCGCCATCACCAAGATTGCAAGGGACGCCCATGCCGCGACGTGAAGAGCAAGAACCATACCCCAACGAGAGATAATGGAGTCTATCAAATTGCGGGTCCTTCCAAGTGCCGGCACTGGCCCCCGCGCCAGCACTCATGGGCGCGCGGCCTGCAGGAGCCGTTCGTCCTCATTCGCCGGCGTGGGTTGCATCGGGGTCACCGGCCGGGGGCATCGGGGTTGCGGTTTTGGTATGCGGCCTCGATGGTGGCAAGGTCCAGTCGTTTCATGGGAAGAAATGCCTGCGTGACGCGGTCAATCTGGTCCCTGGTACCCTCCCGCATCATGGTCCGCATGGCCGCGGGCGTGATTTGCCAGGAGACGCCGAAGCGGTCCTTGAGCCAGCCGCATTGTTCCGCCTCGGGCACAGCGGAAAGGGCATCGAACAGATTGTCCATTTCGCCTTGGTTCTTGCATTCAACCAGCAGTGAGACGCCTTCGGTGAAGCCGAAATCATGTTGATGGCGGCTGTCCATGGCGGCAAACCATTGCCCGCAGAGCCTGAAATCGCCGAACATCAGTTCGCCTTCGATGTCCGGCTCCATGCCCGGCGGGTACGGGGTGGTCTGGCCCCGACCACTGTCCGGGAAAATGCCGGTCCAATGATCGATAGCCTCACCGGCCCGCCCGGCAACATCACCTACCAACAAAAACACGGGAATGATGAAGGGTCGCGGGTCGCCGTCGGGGTCGGTGAGAATTAGTTGCCAATTGACTCCATATTTGTCCTCAACCCATCCGTAGCGCTTGCTGAACGGATACTCCCCGAGCTCCATGCGCACCGTGCCGCCCCGAACCAGCTGCGCCCACAAGTTGTCTAGGTCGGGCACCCCCTCGCTGCGGGCCGGGTCGAAATTCACCAGGAAAGAGATGGCCGGATTGGGCTTGAAAATTGGGCCGGCACTGATGGCCATGAACCGTTGGCCCCTGATTGAAAACGCGACAACATCGCAGTCGCCGCCGGGCGTGTCTCTGATTTGCCCCACATGATCCACGGAGGCGTCGGGAAAGACATCGGCGTAGAATTTGGCCGCCTCGACGGCTTGTTTGTCAAACCAAAAGTGTGGCACAATCGGACCAATTGTCACGACATAGCCTCCTTCGGGCCGACTGGCTCCGCCAGGGATGTTACAGGGGTAGCGGAGTCGTCGGAAGGCATCGCTGCGGGGGTGATTAGGTCGGACATGATGCACATCCAGCGTCAAGGTAGGGCACTCGCGGTACTTGGCCGTGCGCGGCAAGGCACTAGCGCGCGATGAATCATCCGCGTCTGGACGGGGGGTGATCCATGTTCATGTAGACGCCCCCTTGCTCCAGTTCACGAATCATCTGGCGCAGGCGCTTTTGCTTGGTTGCTTCCAGTTTGGCATTATTGATCCAACCGAGGTAGTCGTTGCGCTGATACGCGGGCCTCTGCTCATATGCGGCCACGACGCCGGCCTCTTCCAGAGCCAGCCGCACGAAATCCGGCATCGGTTGCGTGGCCCTCTTCATGCTACGCCATGGGCGTCCAACGCAAAATCTCGACGGCCGGGGCCCTCGAACGAATCCCGCGCCGGGCGTCGGAGGGCCGCGCCGGCGCCACTCGCCAACGCTCAGCCGTCAAAGCGCACGGCGCGCATGGACAAATCTCCCATATCGAATCCCTCGACGGGGAATGTCACGTCCGCGCCGGCCGACGCCCCTGCCGAATACAACAATGGCAGGTAGTGATCGGGAGTCGGGTGGGCATCTCTTCCGACGTTGTCGTCGAGGGCGCGGAGCAGCCAGCTTTTGTCGTGGCTTTCCAACGCCGAGGCGGCCTTTTCGTCAAATTCGATGCTGGTGGATTCGGCACTGGCGTCTCCGGCGCGCATCTTCTGGAATGCCCGGCGCAAATTGTGGGTGATGTTTCCTGATCCGACAATCAGGACGCCCTCTTGGCGCAGCGGACGAATCGTTTCACCGATCGCCCAGTGGACTTCCGGGGGCGCGCTGCCGTCGATGCTGAGCTGCACCACGGGCACGTCTGCCTGGGGGTACATGTGCCGTAGCACACTCCAGGTTCCGTGGTCAATGCCCCAATCATGCTGAACATCGGCGCCGACACTTGCAAGCATGGCAGCGGTCCTGGCCGCGAGAACCGAGTCGCCTTTGACCGGATACTGGACGTCATACAATGCCGGCGGGAAACCACCGAAATCGTGGATCGTTTTCGGATCCTCGTTGCCTGTGAGGTGGGTGCCTCGGGTGTAGTAGTGGGCGGAGATGGCCAGGATTGCCTGTGGCTTGGGGATGCCGTCGCCAAGGCCCCGAAAAGCTCGACTCCAGCGATTGTCCAGGATTGCGTTCATGGGGTTTCCGTGGCCGACGAACAGTACGGGCATCGTCATGGTGGGTGCCTCGGGTGGAACGGGGATCGCCGCGTTAGGACGTATCGAGGCCGGCTGCTCAAGTAGCCATGGGATTCGTGCTTGCCGTCTGCGGTTTGGCACCTGGCCCGCGCAGCTACGCCACCGTCGCTGCAAGCGCTTGCCGGGGCGCCTGCCGGTCCCCTGGACCCCTGGGCAGGCAGCTCAGCATCGCTCGAAGCGAGACGGCGCCGGGGCGATCGGATCGTTGCTTACCCCAACGCCGCCCTGACGACCCTGTCCGCCTTCTCCATGGCTTCGCTGAGCTTTCCGGCGTCGGGTCCAGCACCTTGCGCAAAGTCGGGCCTGCCGCCACCCATTTGCCACCGAGGGGCTTCGCCCCCTCGACCCCCGGGATGGCCTGCGGCCGGCCGGCGGGGGGCCAGCCCCCCGCGTCCCCCCGCCAGGGGACCTGCCGGTCCCCTGGACCCCTGGGCAGGCAGCTCAGCATCGCTCGATCGGATCGTTGTTTATTGCAACGCTGCCCGAACAACGCCATCTGCTTTCTGAAGCGCCTCGCTGAGCTTTCCGGCGTCAGGTCCAGCACCTTGTGCAAAGTCGGGGCGGCCTCCGCCCTTTCCGCCCATGACGGCGGCGGCTTCGCGCAGGACCGATCCCATATCGACCTTGACATCCTGGGAGCGGCCGAAGAGCAGGCGGACGGGTTTGCCGTTGCCACTGGGGGCCGCCAGGAGGACGATGGTCTTCTCTGCGGACAGCAGTTCGGCCGCCGTCTTCTGGAGCGCGCCCGGATCGAGGTTGTCCTGGATGATGAGCCGGACGCCGTTGATGGTTTCCGCCTCGTCCGCTGCGGCGCTGGCCTTCATTTCGGCAAGCTGCTTCTGGAGTTCGTCGAGGAGCTTTCGCTGCTCTTTCCATTCGCCGAAGATGCGAGCCGTGGCCTTGGGGAGTTCCGGCGGCGCCACGTCGATTTCGCTGGCGGCGGCGCGAAGCAGGTCCTGCTCGTGCTGCCATTTTTCGACGCCGTGGAGGCCGGCGCTGTACTCGAAGCGCTCAACACCGTCTTGGACGCGCTCGGTACGGTAGATCTTGATGGGGCCGATTTGTTGGGTGGTTTGGCAGTGGGTTCCGCCGCAGTATTCCACGTCGTAGTCGCTCTGGTCGTCGGCGTCGGGGGCTGGCCCGATTCGCACGACGCGCACGTCGCGGCCCTTGGGGATGCCACCCTGGAGCAGGCTCATGCCCCACTTGACTTCCGCTTCCTCGCGCTTCCACCATTCACGCAGGACCGGGCGGCCTTCCATGACGGTGCGGTTGGCCAGCGCCTCGATTTCGTGCAGTTCCTGCTTGGTCGGGCGGCGGAAGTGGCTCATGTCCACGCGGGCGCAGTCGGCGTACTTCTGGGTGCCCGCCTGCCACGAGTGGGCGCCGAGGACCCGTCGCACGGTCTGGTTCATGATGTGCGTCGCGGTGTGGCTGCGCGTGTGGTCCATGCGAAGCTCCCAGTCGATGGACCCGTGGACCTTGTCGCCGACGGCGAGGGTTCCCTCAACGTGGTGCACCGGGTGGTCGCCGTCCTTCGTGGTGTTGAACACCCGTACGTCGCCCGCTGGGCCCGCCAAGGTTCCCTGGTCGCCGGGCTGGCCGCCGGTGTCGTGGAAGAAGCAGGTCTGGTCGAGGGTGACGACGGTGTGGTCGCCGTGCTTGCCAACCCACGTGACGGTGGCTTCGAACTCGCGGGTCCACTGGCCTTCGTCCTCGTAGAAGATGCGCTTGGTCGCCGGCACCTCCATCGGCACAAGGCGGCGCTGCTTCTCCTTCTTGTTCTTGGAGTGGCGCTCGGCCACGATCATGTCGAACGTGTCGGGAATCTCCACGTGGACGCCCATCTTGGCGGCGGCCTCGGCCACGGTGTTGGGCCCCAGGCCGTGGGTGTCGTACAAATCCACGAGTTCGTCGACGCTGAGGTGGGGGCTGTCGCCCTTGCTCTTCTTCTTCAGCATCCGCTCCACGAGGCGCAGGCCGCGCTCGCGGCTCTCCTGGTAGCGCTCCAGTTCCAGGTCGGCGATTTCGCGGGCGCGGGGGATGGCGTCCTCGAATTCAGGGAACTGGTCGAGCATCTGCTCCAGGTTCCAAGCCAAGAGTTCGCTGAGCGGCTCCTTGATGCCCAGTTGCTGGAGGAACCGGAAGGCCCGGCGGAACACCAGGCGCATGAGGTAGCCGGCCTTGACGTTGGACGGAACGATGCCGTCGCCCACCATGAAGCTCAGGCAGCGCAGGTGGTCGCACAGCGCGTACATGGCCTCGATGGGGTCCATGACGCGCTCCAGCTCCTCCGTGGTCGTCTCGATGCCGTTCTCCGCCATGCGCCGCACGACTTCCTCGCGCAGGCCGTCGAGCTTGGTGCCGATGTCCAGGTTGAGAACGCCCTGTACCCGGGCATGCATCTCCACCAGCTTCTGGCTCCGCTCGTCATCCGCGA
>JBFJYU010000039.1:0-14858 GCA_041622435.1 Thermoplasmatota archaeon
GCGACACCTTGAGGCTCCGGCTGGAGCCGAAGACAACGATCTGCGGCGGCTCGGCTAGGGAGTCGTACGCTTCCAGCTTGGTGGCGGCGAAGTCGGGGAGGAGGGGCGGGTAGTGGTCGCTGTCGAAGCGGCTGCGCGGGTTGACGACGACGTTGAGCGTCAGGATGGCGCCAGCCAGCGTGGCCATCAGGAGCAGCGTCACGACGAAGAACGTCCAGCCGCGGCGGCGCACGTCCCGGTCGCTGTCGTCGATGTCGACGGTCAGGATGCCGCCTTCGCCCATGGCGGCCTTGAGGATGGGGCGGGGGCCATCGTCGTCGCGGCCCGCTGCCACCGGCTCCTGGGCGGCAGCCAGGGGTGTGGCGCGGTCGGTGCCGACATCCTCGGGGACGGCGGCTTCGGGCGGGGACTTGTCGGTCATGACGCTCACGCTCAGAACTGGTAGTAGAGGAAGGGGCTGTACTCGAGCCGGATGATCAGCAGCGCGATGACGAGGCCGATGGCGACGAGGGCGGCCTCGTAGGGGCGCAGGCGGAAGCGGAGGTCGCACGCGGGCCGGGCGATCATGGTGAAGGCGTACAGGGCGACCATGATGGCCAGCAGCGGCAAGGCGCCGAGGCCGCCCCACATGAACGGGTCAAACATGGCCCGGTAGACGGCGCCGGCGACGCCCAGGTTGTCCGCGCGAAAGAGAACGCCGGAGACGACGACGAGCCACTGGAAACCGATCATCTGGCCGACGCGGGGCAGGGCGTCCCACGCGGCACCCCACCTGCGGTAGGCGATCTGGAGCACGCCGTAATAGGCACCCCACAGGATGAACGTCCAGGCGGCGCCGTGCCAGAGTCCCGAGAGCACCATCACCAGGAGCACGTTGAAGCGCCACCGGGGCAGGCTGACCTTGTTGCCGCCCAGCGGCACGAAGAGGTAGTCGCGCAGGAACGTGCTGAGGCTGATGTGCCAGCGGCGCCAGAAGTCGGGGGGGTTGAGCGCCTGGAACGGGGCGCGGAAGTTGATGGGGAAGCGCAGTCCGAGCAGGGCGCCGAGGCCGATGGCCATGTCGGAGTAGCCGCTGAAGTCGAAGTAGAGCTGGAGCATGAAGCCCATGGCGCTGATCCACGCGGTGATCGTGGTGAGCGCGCCGACATCGCTCCACAGCGGGTCGATGCGCATCGCGATCAGGTCGGCGATCACGACCTTCTTGAACAGCCCCATCGACAGGAGCATCAGCCCGGTGCCGGCGTAGGCGCCGCTGAGTCGCCGTGGCAGGGCGTCCAACTGGTCGCTGAGGGTGCGGTACCGCACGATCGGGCCGGCGACGAGCTGGGGAAACAACGTGACGAAGGCGATGTACTTCAGGAAATTGCGCGTCGGTTCGAAGTGGCCGCGGTACACGTCGATGGTGTAACTCATCGTCTGGAACGTGTAGAACGAGATGCCCACCGGCAGGACGATGTTGTAACCCGGAACGTCGACGGGCACGCCAACCAGGTCGAACAGGTTGCGGACGTTCTGCAAGCCAAAAACGGCGTACTTGAAGAAGCCCAGCGTGCCGAGGTTGAACAGGATCGATAGGCGCAGCCAGCGTTTGCGCACGATGGGATCGGTGGCGGCGGCCAGCCGGCGGGCGACGCCGAAGTCCACGACGGAACTGGCAACCAGCAGGAGGACGAACCGGATGTCCCAGAAGCTGTAGAACACGAAGCTCATCAGCGTGATCCAGGCCAGCTTCCAGCGCCGCGACGGAACTGCCCAGTAGCCGATGAGGGCCGGGGGCAGGAACAGGAACAGGAAGCAGTACGTGTTGAAGGCGGCGGCGCACCCGAGGGACGCGAACACCGCTTGCACGGCCTGGAGGGGGTCTGCCAACGACGGCCAGCGGGGCTGGGGCGCAATAGCCGTTTTGCTCGAAGCACGCGGCGGCCGGGAAGGCCTTCGTCGCCCGGGAAACACCGCCCCGGCGGCCGGGTGGCACCTTGTCCCCAAGGCCACGACGCTATGGGGCGTGCGCCCAAGGTCCGGTACCAGGTGTGACCTCCTTGACGCGATCATCCCCGCTTTCCCTGCTCCCCCTGTTGGGCCTGACCCTAGCGCTAGGCCTCGCCGGCTGCTTCGGCGGTTCCCCCGATTCTGCTCCGGGCGAGCCGACCGCGCCGGCGGCCCCGTCTGGGCCGCTAACCCAGGAGAAGGCGACCCAGCTGGCCGATTCGGCGGTCGCCGAGTTGGCATCGGCGCTGGAGGGCTCCGATGGCTCCGATCTCGCCGCCATCACGGGCACGTTCCACATCGAGCCCGGGTCGCCCGGGTCAAGCGACCCCGCGCAGGAGTTGTTCGGCGGCCCCGTCGACATGCAGTTCAGCATGGAGTGGGGCCAGGCCGACGTGGCGCGCATGACGCTGGACATGGCCTTTGGCGGCATCCGCTTCACCCTGGAGTCTTGGTGCACGCCCGAGGCGGACCTGACCGTCTGGGGTGGGCAGACCTACGCCAGCCGCCCGAGCGGCGAGCGGGGCTCGTGCATGCCGGGCGCGTTCATGGATGGCGAGATGGAGGGCAATCCACTTGACCAACTGGACCCCGAGCAACTGGAGCGGCTGGATGTCACGATCAACAAGAACGGGACGATCACCGCCACGTACCGCGACGACAACGGCACGTTCACGCTGCTGCTCGACGACGCGGGCCGGCCGCTGTCGATGCACATCGAAACCCCCGAGGCCACGGGCGACATGACCTTCGACTACGGCCCGCGTCCGCTGCTGGCGCCTCCGGCGGCGACGGCCCGGCTGCCGGCGCCCAACCAGGCGTTCGAGTTTGACGGCGAAAACTACACGGTCTTCGGTCCCAGCCAGGCGCCGCTTGGGGAGATCGAGGTGCGCATCCTGGCCGACGACGGCAGCCTCCTGGCAGCCTTCGACCCCGCAGCCCTGGGCAGCCAAAACCAGGCCGGCTACCGTTTCCGTTACACCGACGATGGCGACGGCCGTTTCGGCGCCAACGACACGTTCCGCCTGACCGGCCCCGAGCGCTACCCCACGATCCAGCTCTGGGACGAGTGGGCCGACCGCGCTACCGACGACAACCCGATCCCCGCGCCCGGCCTGGCGCTCATTCCGGTTGGCCTGGCGGCTGCAGGGGCCGTCGCGCGGAAGCGGCGGGATTGAGGGCGCTGTCGCGCGGGGCCTGGGCCCCCGCAGGACGCGACCTCCTTCGTGGCGAGGCGATTAGCGTGATGACCGGGACATTGGGTTAAGCCTCTGCCCTAGACGGGCCGGCACCTGTTCGAAGGGACTCATACCTGCCTCTGGACTTCATGGTGGCATGGGCTCGGTTATTCATGCGGCAACGCTGACAGCATTGCTCGTCGCTGTCTCCTTGGGAACTGCAACACCTGAGCACTCACCTGTTTTTAGCGTCGAGGCCTGCATCGAGGGCATCTGGGCGACACGATCGCCTTGAGCGGGCAGAACATGTCGATTCGGGGCTGGGAGGCGCAACTCAACAGGTGGGATCAGGTCTGCGGCTTCAGCGCCGGCAAACCGGCCTTTGATCGAGGCGGTGCCGAGACATTCTCGTGTGACGCCGTGGTTCCCCTAGTCATCGACCAAACCGTGTCGCTCCCGACTCCGCCAAAGCCGGATCGGTTGTGGCACCAGTGCCGCTCCTGGCTCGAAGACGCCGCGAATGCTGGGCTCCGCTTGTCGGAATGGGCGGCAGCGGAGGCCGTGGACGCAGTCGAAGGCGTGCCGTCGGAGCTGATGAAAAACGCAGGGGTCACCAATCTCTGCGCCGGGGTCGGCTGGTCCGTCGCCAGTTTCCGCTGGGGTTTCGAGGTTGTCCCCTTGGGAATCGGCATGGCCTTGCCCGGTGTCCTTGCGACCGGAAGCTACCACGTTGCTGGTCATGAGACGATTGGTGGAAAGTTCGTCCAGGGCGACGCTTCATCGTCTACGGGATCAGCGGAGGGCGTCGGTGGCGGCCCGCCAGGCACAGATTCTGGGGGGACGGTGGGAAGCATGGTGGTACTCGTACTCATGGCACCCGCAATCGGCTGGATCTCCCCCCTTTGTGTTGCAGGCGTCGGCCTAGTGGCAACCTATGTGGTGTTTTCGCACACAGCGATCAGCTGGCTTTTCCGCTTGACTGGCTTCGGCCGCGTATGCATTGTGCCATGTTGATGGTGGTGCTGCCGTGAAGGTACTTCCCCTGATGATGTTGGTTGTCGTCGCGCTAGGAGGCTGTCTGGGGGCATCAGCGCCAGCCGCGACGCAGGCCGCCACACCGGCTGGGACGATCAGCTCGTGGACGCCCGCGCCGGCAGATGTCACGACGCAGATCTCCTTGACCGTGACCGGCGTGCTCGATTCGGCCTGGATTGTTGTGAACGCGACGGTCAACTTGGATGCCCCGTTCGCGGTGGTGGCGGTTTGGCCGGAGAGCGGCGAGTACTGGCCTGCGGCGGTTTGGACTACCTACCCGGGCACAGGGCAAACGACCGCATACCCCGGGATCACGACGCCCGCGCCGCTGCACCCTGGAACTGGCGCACGGCCCACCCAGTTCCTCGTCCCCGTCCGGGCCCCCGGGGATGTCACGGTCGTCCTCGGCACTGGGGCTCCTTTGGCGGCCGTCTCCATCGCGCTGCTCAACGCCACCCACGACCCCTTGTCCGTCCGTTGGGCGACAACCGTGGACCCGGCGGCCTTCTTCACGGCGAGCGAGAGGTCTGGGGTGGACGAGCCTGGGGAGTTTGTCGTCGGCCAAATCGTCACTAGGACGCAGGAAAACCATGTCTTCGACGGCAGCCAGACGAGGTTCTGGTTCACGATGGGTGGGACGCGGCCTGGCGGCAGCGTCGAGGTTGTCTTGGCCAATGCTTCCTACGAAACCCGGTGGCGCGCGCAGGGGCTTGCACCGTGGTCCTGTTTCGTCGGGTGTGGGGTGGTTGATGGTGGCGGCTGGACGCTGGCCATGGATGCACAGTCTGTCGCGGGGATGGCCTTCGTGTTGGCCATGGACCTCCCGTTGCCGGCGGTGAACAGCCAAGTCCACGAGAACTGCCCCTTCACTGGCGATCCGAGGGTCGATTGGCCTTCGTGACGGAAGCGGCCAGCTCACCCACCGCCTCCAGCAGCCGGTCCACGTCTTCCTCGGTGTTGTAGGCGTAGAGGCTGGAGCGCACGCAGCCGTCGACGCCGCGGGCGTGGAAGTACGCGTGGCAGCAGTGGTGGCCGCTGCGCACGGCGATGTCGGCGGCCTCGTCCAGGTAGAGCGCCACGTCGTGGCTGCTGAGTCCGGCGAGGTTGAAGCCGGTGATGCCGCCGCGCGCGGCCGGGTCTTCGGGGCCGACGATGTCCACGCCGGGCAGGTCCCGCAGGCCGGCGTCGAGGCGCCGGTTGAGCCGCACCTCGTGGGCGTGCAGGTCCTCGCGGCCGATGCCATCGACGTAGTCGCACGCGGCGCCGGCCCCGATGATGGCGCCGTTGTCCTGCAGGCCGGCCTCGAAGCGCTCGGGTGGGCCCAGGAGCTGGTAGTCGTCGACCCGTACGTCCGCGACGGTGCTGCCGCCGACCAGGAAGCCGTCCATCGAGCCCAGGATGTCGCTCCGGCCGTAGAGAACGCCGAGGCTGGGGCCCGTCATCTTGTGCATCGACCACGCGTACAAGTCGGCGCCGATGGCTTGAACGTCGACGGGGCCGTGGGGAGCGCCCTGGGCGCCGTCCCAGAAGACGATGGCCCCGAGGTCATGGGCGAGCTTGGTGATCTCCCTGGCGGGCAGGGTCACGCCGTCGACGTTGCTGACGTGGCCGAGGCTCACCATCCGCAAGCGCTGGCCGGGCCCGGCCGCGTCCTCTAGGAACGCGTGGAACGCGTCGATGTCGATCGTGCCGTCGGCGGCGGCCGCAAAGGCGCGGTAGTCGAGGCGTCCGCGCCGGTCCTGGTGGAGCCACGGGACGAGGTTGCTGTTGTGTTCCTTGTCGGTGCCGACCACCACGTCGCCGGGCTGGAACCCGAAGGAGTAGGCGACCAGGTTGACCGCCTCCGTGGTGTTCTTGGTGAACACGCATTCGCCGGGCTCACGGGCCCCGATGAAGGCCGCCACGCGCTCGCGGGCCTCCTCGACCGCCAGGGTCACTTCGGCCCCAAGGCGGTGAACCGACCGGCCAGCGCAGGCGCCCCACGCCTCGTGGTAGTTGTTCATCGCGTCGAGGACCGCTCGGGGTTTCAGCGTGGTGCAGGCGCTGTCCAGGTAGACCGGCGGCCGGTCCGATTGCAGCACCGGGAAATCCGCCCGGATCGCCTGCGCGTCCACTGGCAGGCCTTGCCGGGGCGGCGCATAAGGCTTTGGCACCTGCTGCCGCCGGCGTGCCCGACGCGGCCGGGGCCCTCCGGCCCCATCCGGGCCTTGCCCGTTGCGAATCCTGAAGGCCCGTGGGGGAATGCGCTGCGCATCATGCACCGCCAGCCCCCGTTGCGCCCCATGTTGTTGTCCGGCCTCCTCGCCGCGTCCGTGCTGTTGTCCGGCTGCGCCTTTGGCGAATGCGGCATCATGCCCGACGCCGTCGTCTGGGAGGATCCCGCTTTCTACGACCGGCTGGGCGAACTGGGCGATCCCTGGGTGGTGGAATTCCATGCTCCCGAGGGCGGCCTGCCCCTCGACAACCCGGCGCCGCACGCGGCGTATGGCGCCTCCACGCTGCGCAGTCTCGAATGGCGCCCCCCAGGCCACGGGCCCCAGACCGGCATCGGCCAGCCGCCATACCTGTTCATGGCCCCGCCCCGCGCCGCCGAAGGCGCTGACCCGGACATGCCCGCCGCAGGCAACGCAACGCCAGTGATCCAGGTCGTCGTCGTCGTTGAGGAAACGGTGCCCACGGACCAACTGGCGGCCATCATGACCGAATTCCTGGAGCACATCGCCGTCGGCCCCGTCAACGCGACGGCCGACGCCTGGCTGGCCAGCGGGGTCCACGGCGGCCACCGCGAACTCAAGGGCGAGCGCGTCAACATGACGATGCACCAAATCGTCCTTGACATCCCCCTGCGCCTCGACGACCTGTTCTACGACCTTGCCCCGGAGCAGTCGGTCAACCGGTTCTCCGCCGACGGCTGGTCGTTTGCCTTCGAGCCGGCCTACCGCACGGCCGTCTCCGACCACCACCTGTTTCGTGCCGACAAGCTGGGCAAGTCCAGTTACGAGGGCGGCTGGGAAGGGGAGGTGCCTGAGAAGAAGGCCTTCGGCGACTTCGAACGAGCCTACCTGGGCCTCGACGTCGGCCCGCTGCCGGAAGGCGCGCGGCTCCACGGCATGGTCTGCTAGGCCCTGGACGGGCGCGGGGTGCGCCGCATCAGGCCCACGCGTCGCTCAGCAACGGCCCCAACTCGTCGTACGCCGCCCGGGCGGCGTCGGCGTCCTGGGTTTTCATCAGGATGCGCCCGGTCTGGTACACGGTGCACTCCAGGCGGCCCCGGACGAGGAGCATGATGCGCGCGTCGAGCAGAATTTCGAACCCCGCCGCCTCGAGCGCGGCGCGCACCCGCGCCATGTCCAGGCGACCCTGGCGGTCTGGCAGCGCCTCGTACGCGGCTGACGTCTTGCAGGGGCGCACCAGGGCCATGCGGTTTCGAGGCCCCCAGGCCTCTTAAGTAGCGCCCACGTCGGCGGCGCCGTGAAGGCCACTTCCAGGCCCGGGCCGCTGCCGGATGCACCGGGGGCGAGCTCGTGAAAGCCGTCATCCTGCTCTCCGGCGGCATCGACAGCCCGGTGGCCGCGCGCATGCTGCTTCGCCAGGACGCCGAACTGGAAGCGCTCCACTGCTCGTTCGAGCCGATCACCGACGACTCCAGCGTGCGCAAGGCCGAGGACCTCGCGCGCAGCCTGGGCCTGAAGCGGCTCTGGGTCGCCAAGCTCGGCGAGCACCTCGGCCGCATCCCGGGCGACTGGGACGCGCACAAGCTCTACTTCGTGCTGCAAAAGCGCATGTTCTACCGCCTCGCCGACCGCCTCGGCGACGAGGTTGGCGCCGACGTGCTGGCCACCGGCGAGAACCTGGGTCAGGTGAGCAGCCAGACCCTCAGCAACCTGGCGACCCTGGAGGCGGCCGCCCGCCGCCCCGTCATCCGGCCGTTGCTCGGCCTCGACAAGGTCGACATCATTCGGCTGGCGCAGGAGTGGGGCACGTACGAGTTGTCCATCGGGCCGGAGTTGTGCGACCTGCTGGGTCCGGACAAGCCCGCGACGGTCAGCCAGCCGGAAAAAGCCCAGGCGGCCGAAGAGCGGGTCGGCCTGATCGACGACTTGCCGGCCTTTGAGTGCGTCGAACTCGACTAGCGCCGGGGAGCCGTTAGCTCGCCGCGTCGGCGCAGCGGTCGTACTCACCGGCTGCCATCGCCCGAACCACCTTGCCCGTCGCCTCCGCCGTGATGTGCCACGCGTCCACGAAATCCTCCTCCACCACGCCGGAGCGCGCCGGGTCGGTCAGGTCGTGCAAGTGGAGGCGCGGGCCGCAAAACGGGATCAGGTCGGCCAGGATCTCCTCGTGGGCATCGCGCCAGAAGGGGTGGTCGTTGTCCAGCCGCGCCATGATGTCCGGGTGGATGACGCCCATGAAGAAGTGCAACTCGCTGGTCGCCGTCACGTCCTCGACGTACGCCCGCAGCGCCGCCTGCTTGTCCGGCCGCAGTTGATTCAGGTGGGAGTACAAATCCGAAACGCTGCGCTCGTAATGGGCCGCCACCACGGCGTCCCGGTCCTCCCTGCCCTCCGCCAGCGCGCGCTCCATGCGGGCAAAGCGGCCCAGGCCATCCGGTTCCAGCTCGATGCGCTTCTCCGGGTATCCGGCCACGTACGTGAAGTACAGAACCGACGCCGAGTCGCGCAGGTACTTCGGGCTGAGCGACGTCAGCGCCGCGTGGGCGTAGGCGGACGGGGCGATGCCCTCGCCAGCCAGGATCGGCAGGGCCGACGTCGCGTGCTGGGCGTCCACATCGGGGATCGCCAAATCCATCGCGTCCAGGCTTTGCAGGATCACGGCCGGCCGCTCCTGGTGCCGATCGACGTACTGGATCGCCAGATGGGCCAATTCAAAGCCGCCTGACGGGAAGGCGAAGTTGAAGGCACGTGGCCACCCCGCCGCCTCCGCGTGGTCCGGGTCCATCGTGAGCGCCCGCGACGAGCCAAGGATCAACGTGTCCACGGGCTCATCCAGCTTGTCGTACGCCTGGATCTTGCCGAGCGGAAAATCCGGAATCACCGGCTCAAAGCGCTGCCCCGGGAAATCCGCGCGGGGATTGATGATCACGTTGGCGCCAACGATCACGGTCATCTCCAGCAACGCCAGCACGATCACCGTGCGCGCAAAACGGCGCAGGCGCGTCGCGTCAGGAATCCGGGCTTCCGGGTCAAGCAGGTTCACGTTTTGCCAGGACACGGGTCACCTCAGAACTGGTAGTACAGGAAGGGGCTCTGCGCCGCGCCGACGAACAAGATGCTGATGACGAACAGGGTCGCCAGGGCGACGGCGCGCGCCGGCGTGGGCTTCAGTCGCAACTCGCTGGTCGGCTTCACCGTCAGCGCGAACACGACGGCGCCAACGATGTACAGGACGATGGGGTCCAGCAGGAAGCCGAGGTTGATGCTCGTCGGCAACAGCATCGCCTTGAGCATGACGAGCGAGTCGCCCACGGTGTTGGCGCGGAAGATCACCAGGCTGAGCACCCAGAACCACAGCGTCATCGCGCGTTGCAGGAACACCGGCCGGGAATCCCACCAAGTGTCCGTTGCGCGGTACAAGACCAACACGCCGCCCTGGGCCGCCCCCCACAGCACCTGGTTCCAGTCGGCGCCGTGCCACAAGCCCACGATGACCATGATGAACATCGTGTTCAGGTAAAACCGGTGCTTCGCGACGCGGTTGCCGCCCAGGGGAATGTAGAGGTAATCCCGGATGTAGGTGCTCAGGCTGATGTGCCAGCGCCGCCACACGTCCGCCGGGTTGATGCCCTGGTAGGGCGCATTGAAATTGATCGGGTAGCGGAAGCCCAACAGCGCCCCCAGCCCGATAGCCATATCCGAGTAGCCGCTGAAGTCAAAATACAACTGGATGCAGTAGCCAATCGAAATCGTCCAGGCCTCGACGACGCCCAGCGTCGCGATGCTGCCGCCGTCCCACAACGGGTCGATGAATCGTGCAATCGGGTCCGCAATCAGCATCTTCTTGGCGAGTCCAAGGATGAACAACGTCACGCCGATGCTGACCAGGTTGATGCTCGGCCGGCGGGGCAAATCATCCAATTGCTCATCCATCGTGCTGTAACGGACGATGGGCCCCGCGACGAGCTGCGGAAACATCGTGACGTAGCACAAATATTTCAGGAAATCACGCGTCGGTCCGACGCGGCCCCGGTAAATATCGACGGTGTAGCTAATCGTCTGGAACGTGTAGAACGAAATCCCGATTGGCAGGATGATGTTCAGATACGGGACTTGCGCCGACGAACCGAACAGCGCAAGAACGCCGCGCGCGTTGTCGAGGAAAAAGATGGCGTACTTGAAAAGCGCCAGAAGTCCAAGATTAAAAATTAGAGAGGCAATGAGCCAGGGCTTGGCCTTGCCGCCTCGCTCCTTGAGCAACGCGATGCGTTGGCCGGCGAAAAAATCGAAGAGACTACTGGCCAGCAGCAGCGGAATGAAGCGATAATCCCACAGGCCGTAAAACGCAAAACTGGCCAGCGTCAGAAACGTGAGTTTCCAGCGCCGCGACGGCACCGCCCAATAGAGGGCCAGCGTCGCTGGGAGGAAGAACAGAATGAAGCAGTACGTATTGAAGAGCGCGTCGCAATCCCCAGCTACCACTCCGATGAATTTTGCCGGCGCCCCCAGGGTTTCCGCCCAACCGTCGACTGCCACCGGGCGAGGACCCGGGGGGCTAGGTTAAACCGTTGTGGGTTGCACGTCAACGTGCCTGTGAAGGCCTCTTTCGGGTGCCAAAATCAACGCCGACGCGGGCTTCGGCCGCTCGAGGGAGGCCAACTCGCGCGCCCCGGCGAAGTGGCCGTACGCGCGGTGGCGGGGGACTAGCGGCGCCGGGCCACGAGCGCCGCCGCCGCAAGGGCGAGCACGGCCGCGAGCCCGATTCCGGGGGAGTCCTTGTTGGAATCCGGCGTCGGTTGGCTGGGCTCGGGTTGAGGCGTGGTGGACCCGGAGCCGGGCGTCTGGCTGGGCGGTGACGCTGGCGGCGCGGGCTGGGGCGGGTCCGGCTCGTACCACGGCACGTACGCGAAGCTCGGTTGCAACAGGGCGTCGTACTGGATCTGGGCGAAGGCGCCCACCGGCGCCGGGCCGGGGCTGCTTCCGGGCTCCAGGCGGAAGCCGAGGACAATGCTGGAGTCCTCGGGGACTTCCATGTCCACGGCGCCCATGGCGAGCAACGTGGGGGGCTTCAGGATCATCGGCAGCACCTGCGCCGCGATGTGGAACACGGAGCCCTCCGGGTCGGTGGGGTCCGGGGGAACGAGCGCCGTCGGGTCCGGCGCCGATTCGGTGTCGGCGTCAAGGTTGATCGATGCGTTGCCCAGGGGCGTCATGTCGTCGCCCGTGACCAGGTAGAACGTCGCGGTGAGGTTACCGTGCAGCATGGGGGATTCCCCGGTCCACAACCCGACGAAGAGGGGGCCGCGAATGATCGTGGGGTGCGGCGCGCCCGGCTCAGTGACGAAGCGAACGGGAAGCAGGCTCTCTGTTCCCACGGGCACGATGCGGGTCTTGCTCGCGTTGCCGTCGGGCAGGGTCGTGTTGAGGATTCCGTCGCCGATGGTCGGCGTTTCGCCGTCCTTCAGGAAGTAGAGCGCGGGGGCGGGCCTGGCCTCCGCGAGGGGGGCCAGCAGCAGTCCCGCCGCCAGCAGGACCACGGCGGCGCGCGGCAGTGTAGACACTGTTGATTGGGTGGCGCCCGCTGCTATAAGAATTCTTTCGCGGAGTCGCAAGAGCGACGCCTCAAGCGCCGTCGGCCAGCCCGGTGCACGCCAAGGCGGGGCGTATCAGGCGGTCAGGCAGAGGTTGGCTTCGGGCTGCCCGGCGATCGCGGCCATCTGGCGGCGGCCGTTCTCGGCGTCGATGTGCCAGCCGTCGTAGAAGCCGTCGGGGTAGCCGTCGTAGGCGTCGATGGCCAGGAAATCAAACAGCTCCATGCCCGTCGGGCACATCTCAAGGGCGACCTGCCTCGTCGTGTCCAGTTGGAACCTGAAGTCCTCGTCGTTCTCCAGGGCCTGCAGCACGAGCGGGTGGTTGGTGGTGAGGTACACCACGACCCGCGTGCCGGCGGCCGTCGCCTCGTTGACCAGCGTGCGAAAGGCTGCCTGCTTGCCGGGCGCCAATTCACCGCCGGTTCCCAGCAGCGGCCGGATGTTGCTCTCGATGTAGGCCAGCACATGCGCGGTCCGGTTGAACGTCCCGGCGGCGATGTCGGCGTCGTCGCGTGGCGAAGCGATCTGGCCGTCCTCAAGGACCTCCTGGGCCCGCTGGGGGTAACCGCTGAGGTACGTGTATTCCAGCACCTGGATGGCGTCCCAGACGTAGAACGGACTGAGCGACTTGAGGAGCATCCACGCCTTGCGCTGGACGGGCGGCTCGGGCAGGTCGAACGTGCCGGCCACGCTGGACTGCTCCAACTCGGAGCCCCACGCGTTCCAGAACATGTTGGCGTCAAGGCCCAGGATGAGCGTGTCGGGCTGCCGCCCGGTCTCGAGGAGGTGGCGGTACAGCAGCAGGTGGTCCCGTGACGTGGTGCCGGGAAGGGCAAAGTTGAACGACGGCCCGAAGCCGAGGGCCTCCAGGTCGTCCGGGTCGATGGACTGGGCCTTCGAGCTGCCCATGACCACCGTCGCGGGCGGCTGTTCCCACGCGCCAAACAAAGCCAGCTTCTGCGCGGGGTAGTCCGGGATCAGCGGCTCGTACAAGCCGGTGTGAAACTCATTGCGGGGATCCACCGTGACGTTGAGTCCCATGACCAGCGCCGATTCGAGCAACGCGACGATGGCGACGACGACTAGGAAGCGGCGAATCTGCTCGCGCCGGACACCTCCGGCCACCAGCGGCCCTGGCATGTCCCGCGCCGCGAGCCGGTCCGTGCCCTTCTTCACCGGCTCCTTGCGGGCGCTGGCGGCGCCCGGGGGCGCGTTGGCGGCGTCCTTGGCCGCGGACAGATCTGGGGTCTTGGAGGTCATGGTTCAAACGGTGTCCCCGGCAACCAGGACGTCGGCTCGCGCGGCGGCCGCAAAATTGGGGCGGGGTCCAGGGATGCGGCGGGTCCGCGGTGGGCGGGCGCTCGGGTGCGCGGCCGCCGTTTGGGCTCCACCTGCAATCGCGTGCCTGCCACCGACGTCGCGACAATGGGGCCAGAGAAATACGTTGGCGTACACCCCCGGCGCGTCGCCCGTCGATGCCGCGATGGTCCGGCCAGGCGCACCCTCCGGCCAGGGTCCAAGCCTTCAAGGGCCGGTCAGGGGTCGGCTCGCCGCGGCCGCCCCCGCGGGCGCCGGATTCTCATGGCTGAGCCTCCACTAACCGTCGTCCAATCGCTCAAGTCGTGGCTGCCCGCGACGCAGAACTGGATTTACAACCACTTATCCCACCTGCCGGAGGACATTCGTTGGCCGGTTGCCAGCGAGCGCGTGGAGAACCTGGACCGCTTTCCGGCCGACGCCCGCGCGCTGGTGCCGCTGGGGTTCCCGGCCCGCGTGGTCAATCGCCGCGTGCCGGGCGTCAAGCGCTGGCGCCGCCGCCGGCTTCTGGATTCGGTGGCGCAGGCGGCCGGTGCCGACGTGCTGCACAGCCACTTCGGCGACCAGGCGTGCTGGGACCTGCCGGTGGCCCGCCGCCGCAAGCTGCCCCACGTGGTGACCTTCTACGGGTACGATGTCCTGCGTCTGCCCCGTTCGTCGCCGGCGTGGGCGCGGTCGTACCGCAAGCTGTTCGCCTCGGTCGACCGGGTGACCTGTGAGGGGCCCCATATGGCGCAACTGGTGCAGAACGTGGGCTGCCCGGAGGACCTCATCGAGGTGCACCACCTGGGCATCAGCCTGGACGACATTCCCTTCGCGCCGCGCCGTTATGATGGCGGCACGCTGCGGGTCCTCATCGCCGCGGCCTGGCGCGAGAAGAAGGGCATTACCTACGGCATCGAGGCGCTCGCCAACCTAGTGCGCGACGGCGTGGACGTGGAGTTGACCATCATCGGCGACGCCATCGCGGCCCCCGACAGCATCGTGGAGAAACGGCGCATCCACGAGGCCCTGGACCGCACCGGCATGCGGGCGCGCACGCGGCTGCTCGGGTTCCAGCCGCACGAGGCGATGGTGAAGGAGGCGTACCGCAACCACGTTTTCCTGTCGCCGAGCGTGATCGCCGCCGACGGCGACGTGGAGGGAGGCGTCCCCGTCGGAATCCTCGAAATGGCGGCGACCGGAATGCCCGTGGTCAGCACGTCCCACTGCGACATCCCGTACGTGCTGCGCGACCGCGAAACCGGCTTGCTGGCGCCGGAGCGCGATCCCGAGGCTCTGACGCGGCGGCTGGAGTGGCTGATCCATCATCCGAGGGAGTGGACGCGCATGGCCAAGGCCGCCCGCGCGGACCTCGAGGCGCGCTTCGACGTGCGCGACCAGGCGCAAAACCTCGCCCGGATTTACCGGGAGGTGGCAGCGTGACGCCGACCGAGGAGCTCGTTTCGGTCATCCTGCCCTGTTACAACCGCGTTGAATCCCTGGGGCGCGCGGCGCGGACCGTCCTGGACCCGGGCCACCGCACCCTCGAGCTGTTGATCGTGGACGACGGCAGCCACGAGGATGTCGCGGGAGCC
>JBFJYU010000040.1:0-14528 GCA_041622435.1 Thermoplasmatota archaeon
ACAGCATGTCGCCGTCCGACGCCGCCCACAGGTAACGCCACACGCCACGCGGCGCCATCAGGTCCCGCGCCTGCGCCTCCTTGAGCAACTCGTCCCAGAGGTTGCGCATGGACGTGGCCTTGGGGTCCCCCTCGGCCAGCAGCGATTCCAGGTTGCCGCGCAGGCCCATGTGCTTGTTGTAGAGCATCTTCGGGTTGATCCAGTCAAACAGCTCCCGTGCGTGGGCCTTCACGATGTGCCGCTCGGCATCCGGGATCGCTCGCGCCGGGGCGGGCGCCACGGGAACCAGCGTCCGCACGCCGGTTGCCGCCGGCTTGGCCGTCGTCGCCTCCCGCAGTTTCTCCTGCTCGCCCCGCGTCGCCTCGGCAAAGGCGTCCACGTCGCCGATGATCCGGTCCATGATGGCCAAGCCACCCATGGCGTCACGGGCGTAGGCGACCGGGCCGCCGTACGCGGGCGCGATCTTGGCCGCCGTGAAGCGCGCAGACAGCGCCGCCCC
Organism: Thermoplasmatota archaeon; assembly: GCA_041622435.1. Taxonomy (GTDB): domain Archaea; phylum Thermoplasmatota; class E2; order JACPAO01; family JAHFTW01; genus JBFJVP01. The sequence goes on from JBFJYU010000040.1 coordinate 500, forward strand.
ACCCACAACCAGCGGCACGTCGATGCCCGCCTTGCGCAAATCCTCGGCCGTCGTCACCATCTGCTGCGCCGACTTGACGAGCAGGCCGGACAAGCCGATGATGTTGGGTTCGTGCTCGCGTGCCGCCTCAACCAGCACCGCCGGCGGGGTCTTGATGCCTAGGTCAATGACATCGTAGCCGTTGTTGCCTAGGATGATCTCCACCAGGTTCTTGCCGATGTCGTGGACATCCCCCTTGACGGTGGCCAGCAGAACCCGCCCCTTCGTGCTCTGGTCGCCCACGGCCATGTGGGGCTCAAGGTAGTCCACGGCCGCCTTCATCACCTCCGCCGACTGCAACACTTCGGCCACGATCAGCTCGTTGTTGCCAAACAATTCCCCCACGCGGGCCATGCCGGCCATGAGCGGACCATTGATCACATCCAGCGGCGCACGCCCGGCGCCGAGGATTTCATCAAGGTCCTCGATGAGCCATTGCTTGGTGCCCTCGACGACGTATTTGGCGAGTCGTTCATCCACCGTTCCGGACGGCTTGCCGCTGCGCTCCTTCTTCGCTTTTTTGCCCCTGAAATGCTCCACGAAAGCGCCAAGGGGATCGTCGCCACGATTGTACAGGAGGTCGCGGCACAATTGACGTTCCCGCTCCGAAATATCGGGATACCTTTCGATCCCTTGCGTGTTGACAATGGCAAATGTCAGGCCCGCTTCAACACAGTCGTGGAGGAAAACTGAATTGAGCACTTCGCGCCCCGATTCCGGCAAACCAAAACTGACGTTGCTAATGCCAAGAATCGTCGAGCACTCCGGGAAGTTTTCCGTGAGCAATTTGGTCCCGGCGACGGTTTCGCCGGCCGAACCGATGTAATTCTCGTCGCCGGTTCCGCAGGGGAACACCAGCGGGTCGAAGATGATGTCGCGGGCAGGTATCCCGTATTTTTTTGTGAGCAGGTCGAAGGAGCGGCGCGCCACTTCCAATTTGCGCTCCTTGGTGACGGCCATGCCCTGTTCCGGGTCGTCGTCGATGCAGCCGACCACGACGGCGGCACCGTAACGACGCAGCAGCGGGCACACACTTTCGAGGCGCTCCTCGCCATCTTCGAGATTGATGCTGTTGACGATGGCTTTGCCCTGAGAGTGGCGCAGGGCGGCCTCGATTGCCACCGAGTCGGTGGAATCGATCATCAAGGGCGCCTTCACCTTCTTGGTCACCTGTGGGTAGAAGGCGTCGACGTCGGGCACCTCGTCGCGGTCGGTGTGGGACAGGCACACGTCGACGATTTGGGCGCCGCGCTTGACCTGGGCGCGGCCGATTTCGGACGCTTCCTCCCATTTCTCGGCCTCGACGAGGCGCTTGAAGCGGAGGGATCCGATGACGTTGGTGCGCTCGCCGACGAGGATGGGGCGGTTCTCCTTGTCGATGATGGCGCGCTCGATGCCGGAGACGGCGGGCTCGGCCTCCTCGCGGGGGCGGCGGGGACGGCGGCCGTCCACCATGGCCCGGATGCGGCGGATGTGTTCGGGGGTGGTGCCGCAGCAGCCGCCCACGAGGTTAATCCAGCCGGATTCGACGAAGCGTTCCAGCTTGGCGGCGAGCATGTCCGGGTCCTCGGGGTAGTTGCCCTCCTCGTCGGGCAGGCCGGCGTTGGGGTACACGCTGACGTGGCACGTGGCCAGTTCGCTGAGCGTCCGGATGTGGTCGGTCATGAACTCGGGGCCGGTGGCGCAGTTCATGCCGACGGCCAGCGGCTGCAGGTGTTCGACGCTCGTGTACCAGGCGTCGATGGCTTGGCCGGCGAGCATGGACCCCATGGGTTCAATGGTGGCCGACAGGATGATCGGAAGGCGCTGGCCGGTCTCCTGGAAGGCCTCCTCGATGCCGAGGGATGCGGCCTTCATGTTGAGCGTGTCTTGGGTGGTTTCGACGATGAGGAGGTCGACGCCGCCCTCCAGCAGACCAAGGGTTTGTTCCCGGTAGCCGTCGAGCAATTCGTCGAAAGTGGTGCCGCCGGTGACCGTGAGCGCCTTGGTGGTGGGGCCGATGCTGCCGCCGACGAACAAGTGGCGCCCGTCAACGTTGGGGGCCGCGGCCTCGGCTGCGCGGCGGGCGATGCGGGCGGCCTCGCGGTTGATCTCGCGGGTGAGGTCCTGGAGGCCGTATTCGGCCAGCACGATGGGTGTTGCTCCGAAGGTGTCGGTCTCGACGATGTCGGCGCCGGCCTCGAAGTATTCCCGGTGGATGCGTTCGATGACGTCGGGCCGGGTCAGGACGAGGTTTTCGTTGCAACCCTCAAGGTCCTCGCCGCCGAAGTCGTCAGGCCCGAGATTGGCGGTTTGCAGCATGGTGCCCATGCCGCCGTCGAGGACGAGGATTCGCTCGGAGAGCAGGGCGCGTAGCGTGTCCTCAGATGTTTCGTTCATGGCTTGGGGCACCTGTTGGTCGCGACCATTCGGGCAGGCGGGATGCAAGGCTTCCGGTAAGGGGCCGAAGGCCGGGCCGGGCCCAGCCGACAGCTGGCAGCCGGCAGCCGGCTACCCGATGGCGGGCGCGCCACCTCAGGGGCGACGATAAGCGGCCGTGATGGTTGCATTCCGATCAGAATGATCCGGGCCGATTTCGAGCAACAAACGGTCAATGCCAGAGGAGTCCGGCGGCCAGACCAACCACAAAACCCCCCATGTGGTAGAATCCCACGAAGGGCTTCGTGAGTCCCGTTTTCGCCAGCACCGTCTCGTACAACCCCACGGCCCCGGCGACGGCCACGCGGGCCCACCCGGGCGCATCCCACGTGGCCAGCGCGACGCCGGCGCCCGCAAAGATCACGACCGACGCCCCCACCAGCCGGGGCTCGACGGCGGCCCGGGCGTAGCTCCAGCGCCGCGCCAGGGGCAGCACAAGCAACAGGTTGACCGCATACCCCGTCATCGGGCTCGCCGCCAGCGCCACCAAGAGGGCCACCGGTCCCAGCGCCGCCAGCGCCAGCGGCATCGTCGCCAGCATCACCGTCTGGTTGTACCCGATATGGAACCACGTCTCATGGAACCACGGGGCCGTGAACTGGGCCCACCAGCGCGGCAGCACCGACCCGGCGTTCGAACCAAAACGGCGGTTGACGGCGGGGGGCAAGGCCCCGCGGCCGCCCGTCGCCACCAAATGGATCGCCAGCAGAACGGCGCCGTAAGCGAGCGCGAGCTTCCAGTGCAGTGGCACCACGCGGGGCCACCGGCGTTCGCGGCTATGGCTGGTTCCCCTGCGCCGGGCGGGCGCCGGCCGCCGCAACCTCCTTGCGCCAGGAAAGCCATGCCACGACGATGTGGCCTCTTCGCCTGCCCGCCTCGGGCATCGTCCTTTTGCTCGTCGTCAACGCCGCCGCAGTACCCGTGGCCGTCCTGTCGGAGGAGGACCATTTTGACACCGACACCATCGCGGATGGGGGCTGGCTCTTCGAGGCCGATGGCGGCGCCTATGAGGTCGCCGACAGCAAGCTGCGAATGACCACCAGCGACGGGCCGTTCGTGCCCTACGCCCGCATCTACCAACTCGGGGTCTTTGGCCCCGGCGGCGCCAGCGTCGAGGCTGGTGTCGACATGACATCCGGCGGCGTGTTCGTCCTCGGCTTCGACGTTAGCGAGGGCGCCATTGACCTCGTGCTTACCGACGACTCGGCCCACCTCTTCTCGACCCAGTACGGCGGCATCATCATCGATTCCGCCAGCGGCGACATCGCCTGGCCTCCTGGCGGCGTGACGGCGTCGGTCGACCTGTCACCGCCGGCTGGCGCCACGGCCACCGTCAGCGCGGGCGGCCAAGTCCTTTGGCAGGCAACGGTGACGAACCTGTGGTCGCCGACGGGTCTCGAAATCGAAGTGGGCGCCATGGTGTATTCCACGCCGTTTACCGACGACGCCGATTTCTCCATCGACGCCATTCGGTTCTCGCAACTCGATTGACAGCCCCCAGATGCCCGCGCATCCTTGTGCCGCCTGCACCACGACGTACTCCAGGACGGCGCGTTGACGCATGGCCGGTAGGTCTGCGGGGGAAGCGATCCGGCGACCCTTCGATCGCTGGATGACCGCTCAATGGAATGCGAAAGAAACCCCCGCGGCGACGGCGTGATCCCCATGCTGTGCGGCCGCATCGAAGAACGGCTCCCTGCCTAGGCGTGGACCAAGCGGGCATCCATGCCAGCGGCGATAGTGGACTTCAAAAATAGATTGGAGGAAGGGAAAGGAAACCTGACAGCTTAGATGCGGGTCATCTCGGCCTGGTTGCCCAGGAAGTAGTCGAACCCGAATCCGCCGCTGCCGACCGTGTACAGGGCGCCAGGACCGCTGATGCGCATGACGTTGAAGACGCCGGGCGAGAACGAGCCATCGCAGTAGCCGTTGGCCTGGTTGTCCCACTCGTCAGCGTAGCAGCCTTCGTAGCTGACACTGCCGCCGTTCAGGGTGATCAGGTCAGGCACCATGGTCACGTCGATCCAGTCTTCTTCGGGGCCGTACCAGCCGCCGCAGATCGTGCCGCCGGTCGGGCCAGCCGAGTTGGCCGTCGCGATCGAAGCGCCACCGGAGGCACCGCTGTAGGCGATCCAGGCGGAACTGTCATCGCAGAACCAGGACTGCGAGCCGGGCAGGCCGCGGCCGGTATCGTAGTGCGGGGGCACCGAGGTCAGCGGGATGCCGATCGAGGCGTCCGTCTCAGGGGCGTGGCCAACCGAGGTCATCTCGAGCCACTCGGTGAACTCTTCCCAGGTCAGGACGTACTCAATGTTGCCCTCGCTGGTGTACGCGGTCAGGTCGACGGTCTCCGGCACTTCGCCGATGATGTCGATCATGATGTCTGCAGTCAGGCGACCCTCGCCGAACAGAACCTTCTGCTCAACGGAAGCAACCGGAGTTGCGAAAGCAGATGCCAGGAGCAGCAAGGCCATGGCGATTCCGGTCAGGGGTCCAAGCATCTTGTGTGTGTTTTTGCTGTGCAACAACAACCACCAGCGTGGAGATCGGGCTCAATTATTTTTAGTTTTCGTGCCGGGCTGGGCTGAGGGGCGGTATTGTCTAGAAAGTGGCTTGCAGACGCGCCCCCCTGGTTTTTGCACGAGGGCGCAACGGTCGGGCTTCGCTCAGGGCCCCGCAGGCTTTTCGCCGTTTTTCGTGGCTTGTTGGGGCAAGGGCTTCGGAATCCGCACCACAATTTTCATATGATTAGGATATTGATTATTTGACCGTAGTAATTCGAAGCGTCCGCCAGGCCTTGTCGCCATGAGGTCCTTCAAGTAGGTAACCCCCGAATCCCGGCTGGTCGCTGCCGGCCCTCGGCTGGCAGCGGGTTGCCCGGGTGAATCCATGTACCGTTCGAGTTTGGTTTTGGCTATACTTTTGATCGTCCCCGCGCTGGCGGGAACCGCCTCGTCCCAGGTCAATCCGATCGTTGAAGCAACATCGGCTGGCCAGGCCAACGTAGGGTTTGACGACGGCTTCCTGCCCGACGTGGATGTCGGCGGCACCCTCGCCGGCTACGATGTTTTGCGCGTCATCGAGCGCGGTGCGGTCATCACTGTGGCCGCCGAGTCTCTCACGCGGCTGCGCCTGGATCTGCAAGGATACCCCGGCATCGCCTACATTGAGGACGACCCGCTTCGCTACGCCACGCTGACCCCTGACGACCCGCGTTACTCCGACCAATGGGGGCCCGGTCACATGGGCTTCCCGTCGGCGTGGGGCACGGTTGGCTACGGGTCCAACAGCATCAAGGTGGCCGTGCTGGACACGGGCGTCTTGCGCTCGCACGAGGACTTCGAGTCAAGCCGCATGCTGCAAGGCTGGGATTACGTCAACAACGACAACGACCCGGACGATGACTGTGACCACGGCACCCACGTGGCCGGCACGGTGGCGGCCACGACCGACAACGGCCTCGGAGTTGCCGGCATGAGCCAAGCGACCATCTTGCCGATGAAGGTGCTCGCGCAGTCGGTCTGGGGCTGCTCGGGCTCCGACAGCGGCATCGCGGACGCCATCTACGACGCCACCGATCAAGGTGCTCACGTCATCAGCATGAGTCTCGGCTCGGCCGGCGGCTCCACGACCATCCACGACGCCGTCATCTACGCGTCGAACAATGGCGTGCTCGTCGTCGCCGCGGCGGGCAACGACGGCTCCAGCAACAGCGTCGACTACCCGGCTGCCTTCGATGAAGTCATCGCCGTGGCCGCGCTGGAATCGACCGGCGGCATCGCGTCGTACTCCGACCGCGGCCCCGAGGTGGAGATTTCGGCTCCCGGCAGCGACATCTGGTCGACCTGGGGCGACGGCGGCTACAATTCCATTGACGGAACCAGCATGGCGACGCCGCACGTGTCTGGCGCCCTGGCGCTGGCCTTGTCGTGCGACTCCAGTCTGACGGCGAGCGAGTTGCGGACCATGATGCAGGACAACGCGGAGGACCTGGGCTCCCAGGGCCGCGACAACACGTACGGCTTTGGCTTGCTGCGCATCGACACGTTGGTCAACGCCATCGGAACCTGCGGCGGCGGCGGGGGCAACAACCCCCCGACGGCCAGCTTCACGTACACCACCAGTGACCTGACCGTCAGCGTGGACGGCTCCGGCAGCAGCGACCCCGACGGCGACGCCCTGACGTACAGTTGGGACTTTGGCGACGGCGGCAGCGGCAGCGGCGTGACCGCGAGCCACACGTACTCCAGCGGCGGCACGTACACGGTGACGCTGACGGTGGACGATGGCAATGGCGGCAGCGACTCGGCCAGCCAGAGCGTGACTGTTTCCACGGGCGGCGGCGATCCGATCCTGGAGAGTGGCGTGTCCCAGTCCGGCAGCTTGTCTGGAACGGGTGCTGAGGACTTCTACCGGATCGACGTGCCTTCCGGCGCGACGCAGCTTGAGGTGGTCCTGGATGGCCCCGCCGGGTCGGACTTTGACTTGTACACGCGTCAGGGCGCGCGGCCCTCGGACAGCACTTACGATTGCCGGCCCTACACGGGTGGCAGCGACGAGACGTGCACCCACGCCAATCCGGCGCAGGGCTGGTGGTACGTGCGCGTGGACAGCTACTCGGGCAGCGGGTCCTACACGGTCACCGCGACGGTGACGGGCGGATCCAACCAGGGCCCGACGGCCAGCTTCACGGCGTCGTGCACGGATCTGACGTGCGATTTCGATGCGTCTGGCAGCAGTGACCCCGACGGCGATGCCCTGACGTACAGTTGGGACTTCGGCGACGGAGCCTCGGGCAGCGGCGTGGCTCCCAGCCACACGTACTCCAGCGGCGGAACGTACACGGTGACACTGACGGTGGACGACGGCAACGGCGGCACCGACACCGCGACCCAGTCGGTCAGTCCGACAGACCCGCCGGTGAACCAGGACCCGACGGCCAGCTTTACGGCGTCGTGCACGGACCTGACGTGTGACTTCGACGGCAGCGGAAGCAGCGACCCCGACGGTGATGCGCTGACCTATTCGTGGGACTTCGGTGATGGGGCCTCGGGCAGCGGGGTGACCCCGAGCCACACCTATGGCAGCGCGGGCACGTACACGGTGACGTTGACGGTTGACGATGGCAATGGCGGCACCGGCGCGGCGAGCCAGGATGTCTCCCCGACGGAGCCTGCGGGGGACCCGATCCTGGAGAGTGGCGTGTCCCAGTCCGGCAGCTTGTCTGGAACGGGTGCTGAGGACTTCTACCGGATCGACGTGTCTTCCGGCGCAACCCAGTTGGAGGTGGTCCTGGATGGCCCCGCCGGGTCGGACTTTGACTTGTACACGCGTGAGGGCGCGCGGCCCTCGGACAGCGTCTATGACTGCCGGCCCTACACGGGTGGCAGCGACGAGACCTGCACCCACGCCAATCCGGCGCAGGGCTGGTGGTACGTGCGCGTGGACAGCTACTCGGGCAGCGGGTCCTACACGATCACGGCGACCGTCACGACGGGCGGCGGCAACGGCGACCCCACGGCGAGCTTCACGGCCTCGTGCACCGACCTGACGTGCGACTTCGATGCCTCTGGCAGCAGCGACCCCGACGGCGATGCGCTGACGTACAGTTGGGACTTCGGTGACGGCGGCAGCGGCAGCGGCTTGAGCCCGAGCCACACCTACGGCTCTGGCGGCACGTACACGGTGACGTTGACGGTGGACGACGGCAACGGCGGGTCCGATTCGGCCAGCCAGAGCGTCACGGTCTCCTCCGACCCCGACCCAGGCACGCCCACGATGGAGAATGGCGTGACCCAGACGGTCACGCTGACCGGTCCCGGCGACGACGAGCACCTGAAAATCTACGTGCCGGCGGGAACGTCAACGCTGACGGTCGTGATGGATGGCCCGGCATGCGTGTGGTACAGTTGCCCGCTCGATGCCGATCTATATGTTCGACACGGGGCGCGCGCCACAGACACGGCGTACGACTGCCGGCCGTACGAGGGCGACAGCGACGAGACGTGCACCATCAGCAGCCCGGCCGAGGGTTGGTGGTACGTGCGCCTCGACTCGTACTCGGGTAGCGGCGACGTTGACGTGACCGCGAGTTTCTGATCGGAAGAGGCGATTTCGCACATTCATCCCCCTCTCCCCTACGGTTTTCGCAACATGATTTTTAGAATCAGTTTTTATGAATTCTATGACAAATGGTAGCACATCGCACAATTCATCGCGTAACCATATCATCGGCCCGAAAATTCCGGGACCGCCGGGTTCATAAGGGGTAGCCGACCATGCCCGCGGGTTCCGATCGGCCCCGCTGGGCGCCGGTCGAGCAAGCGATCCAGGTGAACTCATGAAGACAATTCAGACGCTGATGCTTGGCATCTTTATGTTGAGCGTCCCAATTGCCACGGGTATATCCCTCCCCACAGCGGATTTCGGAGCGATCGAACCCACGTCGCTCGGCAAAGCCATCATTGGCTTTGACGCGGGCAGCCTGCCCGACGTAAAGGTCGGCCACGAACTGGTCGGCTTCCCCGTGCTCAAGATCGTCGAGCGTGGCAACTTCGTCGTCGTCGCCGCCGACGATGTTCTCGATGTCCGCATGGCTTCCTTCGGACTGGCCGGCCTCGCCTACGTCGAAGACGACGTCATGAAGCACATCCGCGTCATCCCCAACGACAGCCGCTACAACGACCAGTACGGTCCCAAGATCCACGGCCTCGAGATGGCCTGGGACTCGGTCGGCTACGGCTCCACCGACACCATCGTCGCCGTTCTCGACACCGGCATCCGCCGCACGCACGAGGACTTCGAGTCGAGCCGCGTCCTGCAAGGCTACGACTACGCCAACAACGACAACAACCCCGCCGACGATTGCTCGCACGGCACCCACGTTTCCGGCACCGTCGCCGCCACGACCGACAACAGCGTCGGGGTGGCCGGGATGAGCCAGGCCACCATCCTGCCGATGAAGGTGCTCTCGCCCCTCCTCGTCACCTGCGGTGGCAGCGCCAGCGACATCGCCGACGCCATCTACGATTCCACAGACCAAGGCGCTGACATCATCAGCATGAGCCTGGGCGGCGGCGGCTCCACGACCGAGGAGAACGCCGTCAACTACGCCTGGAACAACGGCGTGATCGTCGTCGCCGCCTCCGGCAACGACGGCGCCAACAACTCCGTTGACTGCCCCGCGTGCTACGACTCCGTGATCGCCGTCGGCTCGGTCTCCAGCAACAAGGTCCGCTCGTCCTTCAGCGACGGCGGCCCCGAACTCGAGATCATGGGCGCCGGCAAGGATGTCCTGAGCACCACCGACAGCAGCGACAGTGCCTACACCGAGATGGATGGCACCAGCATGGCCACGCCCCACGTGGCCGGCATCCTGGCCTTGGCCAAGGGCTGCTCTGGCGAGAGCAACACCGTCATCCGCCAGGCCATGCGCGACACCGCCGAGGACCTCGGCAACACCGGCCGCGACGACGCCTACGGCTACGGTCTGGCCCGCGCCGACCTGCTGATCGAGGAACTCGGCTGTGGCGCCGACCGCCCGCAGGCCAGCTTCACCGGCACTGTCACCGACCTGACCGTCGACTTCGACGCCAGCGGCAGCAGTGACCCCGGCAACAACCCGCTCAGCTTCGCCTGGGACTTCGGCGACGGCTCCACCGGCAGCGGCGTGGCTCCCAGCCACACGTACGGCGCCGACGGCACGTACGACGTCACCCTGACCGTGACCAGCGTCCTGGGCTCCGACCAGGACACCCAGTCCTTCACCGTCGACGACGGCATCGGCCCCGTTGACCCCGACCCGAGCACCCCCAACCTCGCGTCCGGCGTTTCCGAGTCGGTTGCCGTCACCGAAGGCGCCGACAGCCACTTCAAGATCGAGGTGCCCGCCGACGCCACGACGTTGACCGTGGAAATGACCGGCCCGGACTGCAACCTCCTGAGTTGCCCCCTGGATACTGACCTGTACACCCGCTTCGGCCAGCGCGCCACGGACAGCGAGTACGACTGCCGCCCCTACCAACAGAGCAACGCGGAGAGCTGCACGCACAACAACCCGGCCGATGGCTGGTGGTATGTGCGCGTCTACGGCTACTCCGGCAGCGGCACCATCACCCTGACGGCCACCCACGATGGCACCACTGGTCCTTCGAACAAGGCGCCCACGGCGAGTTACACGTTCTCGTGCACCGGCCTGGACTGCAGCTTCGACGGCACCGGCAGCAGCGACCCTGACGGTGACCCCCTGACCTACACGTGGAACTTCGGCGACGGCACCAGCGGCAGCGGCGCCACCGTCAGCCACTCGTACAGTGAGACGGGCAGCTACACCGCGACCCTGACCGTCAACGACGGCAACGGCGGCACCGACTCCGACAGCCAGACGGTGAGTGTGACGGGTCCCAACCGAGCCCCCAACGCCAGCTTCACGTCGGACTGCAGCGGACTGGACTGTTCCTTTGACGGCAGCGGCAGCAGCGACCCCGACGGCGACGCCCTGACCTACTCGTGGGACTTCGGCGACGGCAGCAGCGGCAGCGGCGTGGCCCCCAGCCACAGCTACGCGGTCACTGGCTCCTACACCGTGACCCTGACGGTTGACGATGGCAACGGCGGCAGCGACCAAGCCACCGCAACGGTCGATGTGTCGGTGGTTGAGGACCCCGACCCGGACACGCCCACGATCGAGAACGGCGAACAGGTCTCCGCCACCCTCAGCGGTGCCGGCGACTCCGAGCGGTTCAAGATCTACGTGCCCGCCGGAACGTCCAGCCTCAGCATCGTGATGGACGGTCCCGACTGCACGCTGGTCTGCGCCTTTGACGCTGACCTGTACGTGCGCTACGGCGACCGGGCCAGCCAGTCCGAGTACGACTGCCGACCCTACGAGTCGGACGCCGACGAGACGTGCACGTTCAGCAACCCCTCTGAAGGCTGGTACTACATCCTGGCCTCCAGCTTCCAGGGCAGCGGAACCGTGTACATCACCGGCTCGTACTAGGGTCCCCGGACGCATCCGGGCCGGGGTGGTCCGGCGCCTGGGCTTCGTCCCAGGCGCCGTGGCCGCGCCACGGCTGAATCATCATCCTTCTCTCCCTCCCTTTTTGTAACGCCTGCATGCACTGAGCGTGCCCGCCCGCGTACATGGTGTCGCGTCGGCGAAGCGCCCGTGCAGCCCGCGATGCCGGCACGCTGTCGGTTCGTCTAGGAGCCGCAAGGTTCGGGTCGCATCATCACCAGGCCAGCACCGGCTAGGGTGGCGACAACGATCACGAGCGGGAAGTTCCAGAAGAGTTGCTGGGCAGCACCGGCTTGCCAGATCAGCAGACCAGCGAGCGCGAATGCCAGGACCAGAAGAATCCAGCCGGCCGCGATGATTCCCGGCGCGATCGGGCGCGCGTGGCCAGCCAAGGTGGGCATTTTCATGACGGCGGCCGTATGGGGGCGGCCTTCTAAGAGACTTTGGGCCTGTTCCCTGCCGCATGCGCGTGAGTCGCCGGCGCTTGACAACCATCGGCACGAAGGGCATCACGGCGCGCCGTCGGGGCTGCAAAGTCATCGCCGGTGCCGTGCTCATTCCCGCCAGGGCCAAGAGGTGACACCGGATGCGGCTGCTCGTGCGCCGCACGGGCTACCTCCGGATGAGGTATCACATGGACTTCCGCGCCGGGCGACCCGGGCCGAACTGGAGTCCGTTTGTCGCCGAGCAAGTGCGGCTACCGACCTGGAGCTACGAGGCCCGCGAGCGCGGGGAACTAGTGTTTGTGCGCACCATGGACGACGGCTCGGTGACTGCGCGGCTATTCCTCCGGGCTGGCAATCCCGCCCAAGCGCCGTCGGCCGCCTTGGAGGTCGCCATCCATGGTCGATGGCACGACTCCGATGCCGAGAAGCCGCCTTTGGCGCGCAACCAGCAGTTGGTTGCCGAGGCGGAGGCGCTGCTGGTGCTCTTCGGGGTGCACCGGCCGCGGGCCCGGTTTGTTGAGGCGTACGTTACGAGGAAGTGACCTCTGGGCTGGCCGCTGGCGAGCGGACGGCTCCGCCGCCGCAGAGTCCTGCTAGCACGCCGCACAGCAATGCGATGCCGTGGATGCCTCCGGCGCCCGGGTGAGACAGGCCCCGTTCGGCGTACGTCATGGCCTGCTGTTCGTAGCTCAGTGCGAAGAAGAAGATCACAACCGATGCAAAGAGGAAGGCAAGGCCCAGGATGACCAGCAACCGGCGGTTGGACAGCGGCGCCGCCTGTGAGGCTGCGGAGGACTCCATGGCCGCGCAGCCGCACGCCGGGTTAAGACCTGGCCGGGGCGCGTCGCGTCTGTGCAAGTGGCCACCGTGGCCTTCAAACGGGAGACCTGTCTCGCCCGGCCGTGGACGCCTCCCGCCGCAACGCCCACGTGACCGTCATCGGCCAAGACAAGGCCGGCGTCATCGCTCGCATCTGCAACTTCCTGTTCGAGTGCGGTGGCAACATTGAGGAACTGGACCAGCACGTTACGCACGGCCTCTTCACGATGCACCTTGAGGTCAGTTGGCCCACGACCGGCAACACCGAGGGCGCCATGCAGGCGGGCCTTGAGGCGCTCGGCAAGGAGCTCGGCATGGATGTGCTGTTCAACCCGCGCCCCAGTGAGCGCCGCCGCCTTGCGATCCTGGTGACGCGAGAGGAGCACGCGCCGCGCGCCGTCTTGGAGGCTCTGAAGGCTGGCCAGCTCGATGCCGACCCGGTCGTCATGGTGGGGAACAAGCCGGATCTCGCGCCGTTGGCCGAAGAGTACGGCCTGCCGTTCATCCATGTGGACGATGCCAACAAGCCGCTTCACGAAGCCCAAGTGCTGGAAGTCCTGGAACAGCACAACGTCGATCTCGTGGTGCTCGCCCGCTACATGCGCATCCTCAGCCCCAACTTCGTGTGGCGCTACCCCAACCGCATCGTCAACATCCACCCCAGCCTGCTGCCGGCATTCCCCGGCGCCGTGGCTTACCGCCAGGCGTACAAGCGTGGCGTCCGGGTGGCGGGCGTGACCAGCCACATCGTCACGATGGACCTGGACCAGGGCCCGATCCTCGACCAAGAGACCTTCCGCATCGAGGCCGGCGACAAGCTCGCCGACGTGGTCGCCAAGGGGCAGAAGCTGGAGTCGGACGTGCTCGTGCGCGGCCTCAAGCTGCTGCTGGAGGACAAGGTGACGATCGGGTGGGGCCGCACCTGGCTTGAGGGGCAAGGCGACCCCTCTTCCTGAATCGAGTGCTGGCTGTTTGCTACATCAACGTTTCACCCCAATGGCAGCACTGCCATGCCGTGCCAGTAGCACATCGTTTGCGCCGGGGCCGCCGAAAGCACCTGGCCGACCGTCTGCGGCGAGGTCCGCGTCGCGGCCCGGAGCGACCTCGCGGCGGGTGCGCGTTGATCCACGAGGCCACGCGGCGGGCGGACTTCCTCACGCTGCCCAGGGGACTCAAGCGGGCGGTATCCCGGCGGCCTTTCTGATTAGCAACCCTTGTAACCACCGGGCTGCTCAAGCATTCGGGATGCACTGAGCCATGGCGTTCGATCGACGCACCATGGTGTTGC
>JBFJYU010000041.1:0-14430 GCA_041622435.1 Thermoplasmatota archaeon
GACGCTAATACTCAGCGGGTCGTGTTCCCGCCTTCTTCGTTTCATCACGCTTCCAGCCCTGAAACTGGACAAGCTCCGCGATGAGTCGTTCCACCTCCTCCCGGTTCCCGAGGAGAGTTTCCCTGTCCTCCGCGTCCTCTTTCGCGCGGCGCTGTGCTTCTTCGCGCTCGCGAGCGCGTAGTACATGCTCCGGCTCCGGCGATAGGGAGAGGTAGCCAAAACCAATTCTGGAAGGGATAAGCCGGCCCACCTGCGAGGCGAAATACTCGCCTTGGCTCAACGTTTTGCAGAAGTCGATTAGGTCTCCAAGACTGTCACGCATGTCTCGAAAGTTTGAGTCTTGGTCGTACAACGGTTCAACACGGGCCCAGAGGCTCTGGAATTGAGGCGAGAGCATTCCGGGCACCTTCCAACGGCGAAATAGCCTCAGGATGCCTGGATGGATTCGCCTTGTTTCGTGGTGCTGCCCGGACAGATGACAATTTGCACACAGTGGAATTAGGTTCAGTGCATCATTATGCGTTGGATTTTCGTCAATGTGGTGAAGGTGGGGGTCAGGCCCCTCGCAGATCGCGCACAGGCTTGAAAATTCTCGAAGGACCGCCTCCCGAGGCAGCATGGAACTTCAATCCTGCGTTCGGTCGCTGGTTCCCGACTGGTCTTGTACATGGTGTCAGTAGACATGGCACGAACCGCCGTCTAACGGCTCTCGAACTAACCCGTCGCGCGCCGAAGCGCGCGAAGGCGCGCGGCCGGGTTGAGTGAGTTGTTATCTGGGTTCACACAACACGCCGCCGTCGCCGGCCAACCAGCCGAGGTCAACTGGCGGGATGCCCAAGAAGCGCTGCTGCGACCGGGTGGTTTCATCGACCCCCGCGAAGAGTTCATCAAATTTTCCGCGTTTTTTGCGTGGCCCCACCTCACGGGGTCGTACGCCGATTCCTCGCCGTTCCAGCCCAAATGAACTCCAGATAACGGCTACGAGCTAACCCGCGACCGGCCGAGGCTTGCCGAGGGCGGGCGTCGGGCTGAGCGAGTTGTTAGCTGGATGCGGAGTACATCGCCTTTCAGATTCGCTGTCGGCCGATTTCATTCAGGAGCGACGTAAGCTCGACGAGACCGGGCATCGATTCAGCAGCAAGCTTCAGAACCGCCGCCACGGGTATGTACTGACTCTTCGTTTCCATACGACGAAGTCCCAACGCAACGTCTTTCGTCATCAAGAACGCCCGCTCGACCGCAAATGTTCCGGCACCATCGAACAGGAGAAGTGCCAGGTGACTCGCTGGCGGGTGGCCTCGCTTAGACACAAACTTGTTTCGACAGTGGATTACATTCGCCCGACCCGACGCCGTCCAAGCCAGCTTCGATTTTACCTCAATCCGGATTTCATTTTCGCTGCCGAGCAACGGCCTCACAGCCTTGTCGGAAATACCCCCCGCAAGGAGTGCCTTGCTCATGGCTAAGGCGCTCGTTTGGATATCAAAGCAAGGTTGGGCATCACCCATTTTTTTGCCCCGGACGGCTGCCGAAACCAGGATCTCGCCCAGCTGTTCGATATTCAAGTCAAAAGCTTGAGCATAGGCCTGATGGCTCCAGCTCGATCGGACCATGGACTGGCCAAATCCGGTCGAAGGAGAAATGTTGCGGGCGGAAAAATGTCACTGACCCCGGGAATCGAGCATCCAGCTAACTTGTCCTTGACCAGTTTTCCCTTGTTCGGCGTCCTGTGGATTCCCGCCATTTAGCAGTTTCCGAGTGGTGGCGCCTGTCTCCCCGGCGGGTTTCAAGTGGTAGCCGGTCGTCGAGTACGTTGTTCGACGCCAGAACGCCCACTATACCGCTGCGGTTGTTCGGGGGCGGTATGTTGCAGTGGCGTGCATCCTTTGGGCGCTTGTTGTGGCCGCATGGGCCCGGCCGAGCACCGACGGAGCCCGGGAGGCGCTGCCGTTGTACTCGTGCTTCCTTGACGGTGGTGTGGAGGTCGCGGTGGCGCACCGTCCCGGCCGGGGGGCTGTATCGCGGCGGCATCTGCATCGCTGCACATGCCACGCCGCGTCGGGGGTCCGGGCGCCTGCCTTTCAACCGCTCCCTTCATCAATAAAACGGGAGTGCCGCGGGCAATGACCCCCGACCGCACTGATGCCGTGATGGACTTGGCCAAGCGCCGTGGATTCCTGTGGCCTGCGTACGAGATCTACGGTGGAGCAGCCGGCTTCTATGATTACGGACCCCTTGGGGCGTCGATGAAGAAGCGCTTCGAGGACCTGTGGCGACGTCACTTCAGCGGCAGCGCGGTGCCGATGGTGGAGATTTCGTGTCCCCGGGTGACGCCGCATGAGGTGCTGAAGGCGTCGGGGCATGTGGATGAGTTCACGGACTTGGTTGTCAAGTGCGACCAAGGTCACCCCAGCCGCGCGGACCACTTGGTGGAGGGCGCCGGTTACGAGGGCACGGCGGATGCGTTGTCGGCCGCCGAGATTGACGCGCAGATTGCGGCGTTGGGTGCTGCGTGCCCCATCTGCAAGTCGAAGAAGTTCACGGCCGCGGCGCCGCAGAACCTGATGAACCAGACGGAGATTGGTCCGGGCTCGGGCCGCGTTGGGTACCTTCGGCCGGAGACGGCGCAGGGCATTTTCACGGACTTTCCCCTGTTGCTGCGCCACCAGCGCGGCAAGCTGCCTTTCGGTGTGTTGCAGGTCGGCGGGTCGAACCGTAACGAGATCAGTCCCCGCCAGGGCATGCTCCGGCTGCGCGAGTTCAACATGATGGAGGCGGAGGTGTTCTTCGAGGACACCAGCCGGCCCCTCGACGCTTTTGCCGCCGTGCGCGACGAGACGGCGACGTTCGTTCCCAACAGTGACGAAGTGCCGGTCGAGATGAGCTTCGGCGACGCCGTTGCGTCGGGCATGGTGGCCAACGAGCCCCTGGCCTACTTCCTCGCGATCACCCAGCGGTTCCTGCTGGACGCGGGCATCGACCGGGCCAAGTTGCGTTTCCGCCAGCACCTCCAGACGGAGATGGCCCACTACGCCCAGGACTGCTGGGACGCCGAGTTCCATTCCGAGCGCTACGGGTGGGTCGAGTGCGTGGGCGTCGCCGACCGGGGCTGCTATGACTTGACTCAGCACGCCGTCCACTCGGGCAAGCCCCAGAGCCACCCCGTCTCGGGCGCCGAGGGCGTCGTGCCCAACCCGGCGTTTTACCAGGCCGTCGAGTTCGACGAGGCCATCACCTTCACGGCCCGCCGGCTCACCCCAGTCATGGGCAAACTCGGCCGCCAGTTCAAGGGCGACGCGAAGGCCATTGCCCATGCGCTGGAGGACCAGTTCCTCGCCGCTGCCCGCGCCGCAGGTCTTGCCGGCGCCGCCTGGCCGCTCGGCCTGGACCTGTACCGCATCAGCACCGACGCCAAGCCCGCGCCCGCCGCCGGACCCACCACGGTGCACGTGAACGACCAGGACATCGAGGTTCCGGCGGATTGCTTCACGGTCGAGGAAGGCACCTGGACCGTCACGGCCAAACTGGACATTCCCAGCGTCATCGAGCCCTCCTTCGGCGTGGACCGGATTCTGTACGCGTTGTGGGAACACGCCTACGACCACGGTGAGAAAAACGGCGAACCGTACACCGTGATGAAGCTCAGCGCCCACGTGGCGCCCATGCAAGCCGCGATCCTGCCCCTCACCGGCAAGGACGGCCTACCCGAACTCGCCAAGCAGATCGAGGCAGACCTGCGCGGCGCCGGCATTCTCACGGACTACGACGTGAGCGGCAACATCGGCCGCCGCTACGCCCGCCAGGACGAGGTCGGCACACCGTTCTGCGTCACCGTCGACCCCGAGTCGCTGCAGGACGCGGCCGTCACCGTGCGGGATCGGGACACGACCGAACAGACCCGTGTTCCCATCAGTCAACTCGCCGGCCATCTGGTACAGCAGTACGCCTGAGACGCCTGAGGCATCCCCGGCGGGCAGAGCCCTGGCCCGCCCGAACCCAGCAGCGTCGGTCCCTAGTCTTCCATCAACACCCACGCCACGATGGCCCCGATGATGGCCACCAGCGCGAGCCCGACGATCAGCAAGCCCTTCGCCTCCTTTGAGGCGCCGCAGGTGTGGCTGTCTCCGCCGTGCTCGCGGCACCAGCCGCTTCCCGTGGCCGAGGCCAACGTCCGGATGTCGTGGACCATGAATGCGTGGACGATGGGGCGGCGCTTTAAGCACAGCCCAACGAGCACGGCGCGGCGCCGTTGGGGCAATCTCTTATCGCGCCATTTCTATCCGTGCGCTGAGGTTGGTTGGTTTGTCACGTTCTGCGCCCATCCCGGTTTTCGCCGCTTTGACCGTTCTGGCTCTTGTTGTGGGCGGCTTGCCCACCATGGGCGCGGAGGCGGACCCCTGCGCCCTCACGTCCGGCGCCAGGGGCTTGGCTGACCGCTTGTGTTACCAGGGCGAGACCATTCTGTTGACCGAGGGCCCGGTGTCCGCGGCCCGATCGGCCGAGGCGGAGGGCTTGACCTTCATCAACTTCAGGACCGGCGGCGAGGAACTCGCCGTCGTCGAGGAGGATGAGGACTGGAGCGAACCCATGCCCGGCGCTGGCCAGTTGGACCTGCGCACCCACGACGTCGGCGAGGGGGAGGGCCCGTACCGGGTCATCCAGCTCGCGACCCCGATGCTGCCCGAGTGGGCGTCGGCTCTGGCGGCTCACGGTGTCACGATCCACGCGTACCTGCCCGTGAACCACTTCCTCGTGGCCGTGCCCGAGAATACGGACTTCTCGGGCCTCGTCTTCGTCATCGACGAACTCGGGCTGGGCCCGGAGGCCAAGCTGGAGCCCGGCCTCGGCGCACTCGACGGCCGGCGGCTCATCAACGTGCTAAGCGTTCCCGGCGCCCCGGGGGCGTTCGAGGCGGTCGTCAGCGCCGTCGAGGAGCTCGGCGCGACGGAAATCCAGGCCCACGCCAACATCGAACGCGTGACGGCCCGCATGACCACCGCCGACGCCCGCGAACTGGCCAACAACCCCCATGTCCTGTGGATTGACCAGCACGGCGAGGGCGCCGAGGAGGACATGAACAAGATCCGCAACTTCGTCGGCGCCACCCACATCGAAACCGTCGGCGGCTTCACCGGCGCCAACGTCGCCGGCGTGGTTCACGACTCGGGCCTCTACAGCCACGGCGACTTCACGGCATCCTTCCGCGGCTTTTGCAGCAACTCCAGCCCGTCGGGCCACGGCACCAGCGTGTACGGCATCGTCTTTGGCAGCGGCGCAGGCAACTCCGCCGCCCGCGGCATGCTCCCCGACGCCGACGGCATGTTCGCCAAGTACCTGCAAACGACGCGCTACGACGCGGCGGCGTGCGGCAAGGCCAACATCGACGCGCTGTTCCACACCAACTCCTGGGGCAACTCCGTGCCCAAGGACAACACATACGATTCCTTCAGCAACGAGAACGACCGCGTCGTCCTTGACCTGGATGTCCTGATGCTTCAGTCCATGAGCAACTGCGGCCCGCAGTGCGCCCGTCGTGAGGCCATGGCGAAGAACATCATCAGTGTCGGCGCCCTGTACCACTTCGACAACGAGAACCTTGACGATGACGACTGGGCTGGTGGCGGTTCGCGCGCCTCGACCGGCCCGGCCGCCGACGGCCGCATCAAGCCCGAACTGGTGGGCCCGTACGACCGGATTTTCACGACGAGCGGCAGCAGCGGCTACACGAGCGGCTTCGGCGGCACCTCCGGAGCCACGCCCGTGGTGGCCGGCGCCGTTGGACTGACCCACGAGATGGCCCGCGCCGGTGTCTTCCCCGGCATCGCCGCCGGCCAGACCGCCAGCCCCGCCGCCGCCAAGGCGCTGCTCATGGCCACCGCCAACCCCTACGAGCCCGAACAGGTGGGAAGCGGCGACATGGGCCTCAACGGCCTGCGCGACGACGGCGACCGCATGGGCCGCTACGTGCAGGGCTGGGGCCTGCCGGACCTGAGGTCCCTCTACGACAACGCCGCCGGGGCCTTCGTCTCCGACGAAACCACGCCCCTCTCGACGGGCGACAGCGCGACGTTCACGTACACGCCGCCGGCCGGCACCCAGTGGCTGCGCGTAAGCCTCGTGTGGACGGACGCGCCCGCTAACCCCGGCGCCACCACGACCCTGGTCAACGACCTCGACCTGACCGTCACCGACTCCGGCGGCATCATCGTCTACCGCGGCAACTTCGGTCTGGAGCTGGGCGAGGAGTCCATCGGAACCCCGCTCGGCCTCGGCGCGACCATCGACCGCGCCAACAACAACGAGCAGGTGTTCATCGCGGATCCCATGGCGGGCCCGTACACCATTGAGGTCGTGGCTGCCGGCATCAACCTCGACGCCGACCCGGCCACGCCCGGCGTGGACCAGCCCTTCGCCCTCGTCGTCGTGCCCGTCAGCTAGTGGAACGGGCAGCCAAGGGGCCGCTGCGCCGGGATCCTCCTGCGCAGCGGCCCGGCCTGGCCGGAACAGCTTTCTTAAGCCCTAGGCTTGGCAATGGCGTGGTTGGTTCGCTGCGCGTGCACCGGGGTGCCTCTCGCCTTGTTGCAGTCCTGATTGTTTTCGGTATGGGGCTCGTCTCGATTGCACCGTCGGGGGCTCTTCCCGACCCGTGCTGGGCGACCTCCGGGTTGTCCACCGTCGGCCCTCGTGTGTGTTTCAACGGTGTCACCGTCGCCATCGCGGACGACACGGTCGTCTCGGCCAACATCAACTACTACGAGGAACTGGCGTTCATTCGCTTCGAGACAGCCGGGGAGCAGTGGTACGTCGTCTACTCGCGCAACGGCGTCGACTGGTCTCCCAACCTTCCGGGAAGCGAGCACCTGGACATCCGGGCGCCCGGTGGCAAACTCGGCGTGGCCAGCGACTCGCCGTTCCGGATCATCAGCTTGTCCACGCCGATGCTCCCCGAATGGGTTGAGGCGTTGGGGTCCGAAGGCGTCACGATCCACGGCTACCTCCCCGTCAACCACGTCCTCGTCTACGTCCCCGACCCGGCCGCGACGCTCAGCAGCCTGCCGTTCGTGAGCGCCGAGTTCACGTTGTCGGCCGACGCCAAGATTGAGCCCGGCCTCGTCGCCGGCGGCGGCAACCCGTTGGTCCATGTCCTGGCGGTGCCCGGTGGCCCCGGCGCGCTCAGCGACACGGCGGCGGAAATCCTGCGCCTGGGCGGCACCGAGATCACCGTGGACCACGACCTTGAGCGCGTGACCGCCCGCATTCCCGCCTTCCAGTTGCGTGACTTGGCCGGCAACGGCTTCGTCATGTGGATCGATCAGGCTGGCGAGGGCGATGAGGCGGACATGGATATCATTCGGCTCATGATGGGCGCCGACCACATCGAGACCGCTGGCGGCTTCGACGGCACCGGCGTCGTGGGCCAGATCATGGATGTTGGCTTTGATGAGAACCACCCGGATTTCGCGGCCTCGCTCATCACGGTGGACGGGTCGTCTTGCGCCGGCACCCACGGCACCAGCACGTACGGCGTGTTGTTTGGCAGCGGCCAGGGCGATCCCCAGGCTCGCGGCATGGCGCCGGGGGCCAAGGGAGTCCTTGCGTGCTCGAGTTCCGGCCAGACGCGTTACCAGCATGCGCAGACGCTGTCCTCAAACTGGGGTGGCGTTTTCCAAAGCCACTCCTGGGGCCGCCTTGTGCCCAAGGACAACACGTACGATTCGCACAGTCGCGAGAACGACCAGATCACGTTCGACATGGACATGCTTGTCCTGCAGTCGATGAGCAACTGCGGCACCCAGTGCGCCCGCCGCGAGGCGATGGCCAAGAACATCATCTCCGTGGGTGGGTCGGTACACATGAACACGGCCGACCGCTCGGATGACTCCTGGGCGCCCATCGGCTGGGTTCCGGCCTCAACCGGGCCCGCGTCCGATGGCCGCATCAAGCCCGAACTGGTCGGTCCTTACGACAATATCTACACGACGACCGGCGCGTCCGGGTACACCGCGTACTTCGGCGGCACCTCGGGCGCGACCCCGGCGGTCGCCGGAGCGGCCGCCCTCATCTATGAAATGGCGGACGCGGGCGTTTTCCCCGGCATCCCGGCTGGCTCGACGCCCTCCGCCGCGGCCGTCAAGGCGCTCCTGGTCTCGACGGCCCATCAATATGACACGGCTCAGACCGTGGGCTTCGGACGCTGGGCTCTGGCGATCCCGTTGAACGCGGATCCCTTCGGCCGCAACGTCCAGGGCTGGGGTCTGCCCGACCTGGCGGCCCTGCACGGCGCGGCGCCGAGCCTGTCCGTCGTGGACGAGACGACCCTGTTGGACACCGGTGCCACGACCAGCTACACGGTCACGGTGCCCCCGGGCACGAGCCAACTGCGCCTCAGCCTGGCATGGACCGATGTCCCGGCCGACCCCGCCGCCAGCCGGGCCTTGGTCAACGACTTGGACCTGCGCGTGGACACCCCGGATGGGCTGTTCTACAACGGCAACTTTGGCCTCGCCCAGTCGCCGTTC
The DNA here is from genome assembly GCA_041622435.1 of Thermoplasmatota archaeon. Taxonomy (GTDB): domain Archaea; phylum Thermoplasmatota; class E2; order JACPAO01; family JAHFTW01; genus JBFJVP01. The sequence continues at coordinate 8,520 of JBFJYU010000041.1, forward strand.
TCCTTGCCGGGCGGCCTGCCGGACCGGCTCAACAACCTGGAGAACGTGATCCTGGACGACCCGGAGCCCGGAACCTACACGGTGACGGTGACCGGGGCGGCAGTGAACCTGGACGGGCACATCGCCACGCCGGCCATCGACCAGGACTTCGCGCTGGTCACCGTTCTGATTTGAACACAGGCGACGTCCCCCTCAGGGCCTTCGGCAACCCTTAAGGCAAGGGAATTCGAGACCGTGGGATCGCATGCACCGGATCACCTACCGGTGGGCAGTCGTGGGGCTGGCGTTGACGCTGGCCCTGGCGGCCCTGCCCACGGCCAACGCGCACGCCGTGGTGACGGTCTTGGACACCGAGATTCACCTGTTGCAGGATGCCGGAGACGACTCGTACGCCCTCATCGACGGGTATGATCTGGTGACGGTCTACGGCCGCGAGGCCTGGTTTGCCGGTTTGGGCGAGGGGATGGCGTTCAGGTTCGTTTTGTATGGCGGCTTTAACAGCTTGTTGCCGCCGCAGGCGGACGTGTTGGGCATCTCGTTCAATTTCACCGCCGGCGGGGCTTCGCACAGCTTCTGGCTCAACACCACCGACGGCGCCAACTGGACCAGTGACATGACCCTGTTGGATGTCAACTTGACCGGCGGGCCGCTGGGCGAAAACGTGGTCCTAGAGGCCTTCGTGTCGCAAGCCCAGATCGGGGTGGCTCGCGGCGCCACACTGTCGGGCTTCCGGCTGGCGAGTTACGCTGACCGGGAAGTGCTCGACATCGTGCCGGGCGGCCGGTTCCTGGCAGGTGCCGAGATTCCCGAGGAGAGCGCGGCCGTGACGCCGAGCGTGACGCTCCGCGGCCCCTTCGGCTACACCAGCACCGACGCGACCCTGACAGGGGACCGCATCGGTCTGGCTGTGACCAACCTCATCACGGTTCAGGAGCAACACATTCTGATGGATATCCCGCCGGTGAGCGGGTGGACGGTCGATCCGCCCGCCGAGGCTGGCTACGCCGTGCTGGCAAACGAAAGCGTGTCGTTCTCACTGGGGGCCCGCGCGATTCCGGGCTCCGCCGACCTGCTGCTCTATGTGATCAGCGACCTCGGTGGCCGGGAGAAGGTGACGCTGTCCGCGCCGCCGCCACCGCCGACTCCGCCGCCGAGTCCGCCGCCACCGGAGCCTCCGGCCCAAATCGAGGTTGAGCGGCCACCGGAGCCCGAGCCGGAGCCACCGATGCCTGACGATGGGACCGGTGACGGCGCCGCGGGCGACGACCCGGACCCCAGCCCCGAATCTGAGGACACGGGAATCCCCGGCGTTGGCGTCGGGCTCCTGCTGGCGGCGGTCGCGGTCGCGGCACTCGTCACCCGTCGGCGCCGGTAGGGTCCCGGCGCGGCCCAAGGGCACGCAGCTGGGGGCCGGGGCTCGGCCCATTCGGCTCGCGCCTCGGTCGAGCGATGCCCGATTCCTGGTCTGCCGGCGGGAGTCGGAGGCGCCCGTGCGCTAGTCCGGGAAGGCGGCCCGCACGCCAGGGACCTTGACGGCCAGAAGCCACCGGTCACGCCGGTGAACGACGGCGGGGTCGCTGCGCCAGTGGGCGTCGAAGTACTCCCAGTCCCACACGGTCTCGGGGCCCACCCAGGGGTCCTGCACGACGATGTGATCGTGGTCCACGTGCGCCACCACCGCGTAATGGTCTGTGTCCTCGTCAGCCAGCCAGTAGCAGACGATGACCACGTAGCCGTCGGCCATGAGTTGCCCGATCTCGCTGAGCGGCGTATCCGTGTGGTGGACGATGGCCTCCAGGCCCAGTTCGCCCACGAAACGTAGCAGGACCTTCTGCCTTGTGCCGATGGGTTCCGTGGTGCCCAAGCGGTCGGCAAGGCTGTTCTCCTCGATGCGAACGCCCCAGAGTGCATCGAGGACCATCTTCATCGCTGCCGGGCCGCATGTGTAGTCGGTCTCCTGCTGGTGGTGGGGGATGTCCACCGGCGATGATTGCTTTCGCACGTTCCATGCTCGACGCGCGGCCACAAGAAACCTTGCCTTATGCGAAGCCGCCGAAGGTCGGGTCGCCGGCGGGGTCGCCGTCCAAGTGGGCAACGTACAGACCGCCCCGGTTGGCGGTGATCACGTACCCATTGGCGACGACGACGTCCCACGAGCCGCCGCAGCAGCCGCGCTGGCTGTCGCGGTCCCAGGGCAGGTAGGTGCCCAGCGCGTGGGGCGCCGCCTGGAGTTCCGGCGTGCTGACATCGAGCACCCAGATGCCCCCGTGGTAGTGGGCCAGGTACACCTTGCCATCCACGATCTGGAAGTTGTGCAGGCTGAACACGCCGTCTTCGCCTTCGAAGTCCTCAACGCCGGACCATTGGGCCAGCACCTCGGGGTTGTCGAAGTCGGTTGCGTCTAGGACAAACAGGGCCGGCGGGCGGGCGCCTTCGGGACTGGTGATCGCGATGCGGCGGCCTTCCGATTCGAAGACCATGCTTGTGTGCAGCACGCCGTCCCATTTGTCGGCGTTTTCGCCGGCCCACGAGCCCATCTCGGACGGCAACGCCGGGTTGGAGACGTCCACGAAGCGCAGGCCCAGGTTCCAGAAGCTCACCGACAGCATCGGTACGTCCGTCAGGGGATCGAGTTGGAACGTCATGTCCTGGTGGAAGCTCGCGATGTGCAGCGCGGCGCCCACGGGGTCGGCCGCCAGGAGGCTGGCGACTGCGGCGTCGGTCTGTTGCTGGATGAATTTGCTCGTGGTGGGCATCCACCTCGCCACCTGGACCACCTCGCGAACGCCGCCGGTCTCAGGCAGCAGTTGCCCGACGTAGATGGCGTTGTCCAGCGGCGCGCAAAAGAGGTACTCCTCCTCGTCGATGATGGCGTACTCCACCATGTGGCAGCCGAGCAGCAGGCCTGGTTCTGGCCAGAAGCCCGCCAGCCGGGGATTGGCCTTGTCGCGCGCGTCGTAAATCAGCACGCCGGGCGTCGTGGAGAGCTCCAGTGCAACGAAAACCCAGTCGCCCGCGTCGTCCACCTTCAGGTCCGCGATGTACGCGCCCAGCGGCGTTTGATGATCCGGCGTGGTCACCTCCACGGAGGACACCACTTCCGGCGCGGCGGGGTCGGTGATGTTGACGATCATGAAGCCGTGGCCCATGACCCCGACGAACACGTGGTTGCCGGCCACGTCCAGTTCAGAGATGGAGCCCGGCGGGCCCTCGGCGCCGAGGGGGTTGAAGCCGACCAGTGACATGTTGTTGGCGAGGTCGTGCTCGAGGGGGTCGCTGTGGTCATGGCCCAGGATAATCGGGTTGACCCAGGCGTTCGCGGCCTCGGCGGCGGGGACGTCGTCGGAATTGGTGGACAAGCAACCCGTAAGTGTTGAAACCAGCAGGATCGCGAGGATGGCCAGGCGCATGTGGGAGTCGACGAGGCTCCGTGTTGATGGCCGTTGTGGTGGCGAAACCTGGAGCGGCGCCGCGCCCGGGACCCTGATGCCCACGGCGGGCCGCGTGCAGCGAGGAGCCACAAGGTTAACCATCGGGGCCGGCGACCGCCATCCATGCGCACCCTCGTGCTCGCAAGCCTGCTCGTGGCAGGACTGGCGGGATGCCTCGACGCCGACTCCGAGACGGACCCCGACACCAGCCCCGAATCGCTGGAGACCGAAAGGCTGCCCCAGTACCCGGTCTGGGGCGAGTTGGCCAACGCCACCATCCAGCCTGGCGCGAGCCTGGGCGGCTACTGCACCTTCAACTTCCTCTTCGAAGCGCCCAACGGCACGGGCTACATTGGCACGGCCGGCCACTGCACCGAGGCCATGGGCGAGCGCGTCGTGCTGCCCGGCGTCGGCGAGATCGGGACCGTCGTGTACGATTCCGACCTCGTCGAGAGCGGCGTGGACTTCAGCCTGATCGAGCTCGATGCCCGCCTCATTGGCTCGGCGCACCCCAAGATGCTCGGCTGGGAGGGCCCCACGGGCTACATTGAGCCGGCCAACCTGAGCGTCGGCGACCAGATCCAGTTGTACGGCTACGGGCTGGTCCTCGGCGAAAACGACTACACGCGCGACCGGTTCGGGGTCCTGGTGGATTGGACGGAGGACGAGTACAACGTGGACATGCCCGCCGTCAACGGCGACAGCGGCAGCCCGCTCCTGCACGAGTCCGGCCTCGCCTTTGGCATCATCAGCCGCTACGGCTTCGACAACGTGCCGCCGAGCACCGACCGGGGTCCGCTGATGGGTTACATCTTCCGCGAACTGGCCGCCGCCGGCTTCGAGGACGTTCGCCTCGCCACGATCTAGGCAGCCTTACGGCATCAGCCCGCTCATCCCCTCTGCCCGCCGCCTCCACCCGCGTCCCCTGTCCGCCGAAGTGCCCGACTTATGGGCCAAGGCCGCCTGCGACCGCCGTGATGCCCGCCGCGGACCACTTCGTCGACCGCGACATCCGCCTCGCCGAGAGCCTCGGGCCCGACGCGTTCACGTCCGCCGCGTTCCTGGAGCGCGAGCTTGAGACGTTGTTTGAGACGGCGTGGCTGGCGCTGCCGCACGTTCCGGGCGACGCGCTGCGCGATGACGGCCGCGACCTGCTGGACCGGGTGCGCCTGAACGGGGCGAGGGCGCCCGTCTCCGTTCTGGACAAGCCGCTCTTCTTGCAACGCGACCGCGAAGGCACCTTGCGTGCATTCCCCAACGTGTGCACCCACGCGTGGCACACCCTCGTGTCGGGGCCCGAGCGGGACCGTACGATTGTGTGCCCGCAGCACGGCCGCCGCTTCGACACCGGCGGGCGCTACCAGAATCAACCCGGCATTCCCGTCGACCTGCCAGGCTTTCCCCGCGAGTGCGACCACCTGCGAGGCCTGCCCGTCGCCGCCTGGGGCCCGCTTGCCTGGGTGCGCCTGGGCGCGTCGGGGATAACGGCCGAGCGGCTGCTGGCCGACGTGCGGGCGTCGCTGGGCGACCTGGACGTGACAGGGCTGCGGCGGCGGCCGGTGGTGGGCGAGGTGCGCCAGGTGGCTGGCAACTGGAAGCAGCACGCGTGCAACTACCTGGACTCCCTCCACATTCCGTTCGTCCACAGCCGCCCCGGCGGGTTGACCGACGCGATTCACATGGAGTCGTACCAGACCGAGATGCACGCGGATGGCGTGCTCCAGTGGGCGTACGCCCGCGACCCGGCCAACGGGTTCGACCCGGCCCTCCTGCCGGAGCGGTTCCGCGACCCCGAGGGGCGCCGCGTCTTTGCCCTGTGGTGGTTCCTGTGGCCCAACACGACGCTCAACTTCTATCCGTGGGGCTTGTCGCTCAACACGTACGCGCCGGTCCCGGGCCGCCCGGACCAAACCCTGTTCCATTGGTACCAGTGGACGTGGAACGATGAGGCGGCGGCGCGCATGGAGGACTGGCACATCCAGAGCGTCGACGACGAGGACGTGGCGGCGCTGCGCGAGGTGGCCCGCGGCCTGCGCTCGGGCATGGCGGTCAGGGGCCGCTTCGCGCCGGAGGCGGAGCAGGCGCCGCACTGGTTCCATCGGCGCGTGTACGAGTCGGTGTTCGGCTCCGGCTCCTGACGGCGTCGCCATCCCCGCCGGCCTCAGCCGACCGGGACGACTGGGACGAGCGGTGGGCCCAGAAGCCGTACAGCATGAGGCCCAGGCCGCACCAGGCGAGGAACGCCAAGTGGATCAGGGGCCCGATGCCGAATGCGGCGATGGCGGCGAGCAGCGCCAGGGCGGCCCAGTGGATGATGGCGGGGACCCGGAACGCATCGGGCCGGCTTTGGCCGCGGCGGCGCAGGACGATGGTACCGACGCTGACGACGGCGTAGATCACGATGGTCGCCAGCACCCCCATGTCGATGACCGGCGCCAGGGGCATGAAGGCGGCGGCGGTACCGGTGACGAGGCTGACGC
>JBFJYU010000042.1:0-14420 GCA_041622435.1 Thermoplasmatota archaeon
AGTCGATGAAGCGCAGGATCTGGCCGTCGAGGTCGACGTGGTCGCCGTCGAAGCCGCTGTCCATGATGGCGATGACAACCCCTTCGCCGGTGATGCCGGGGTCGGCGCCGGGGGGGCTGGCGGGCTGGATTGACTGCTGGACGGCGCGAACGCCCATGGTTTCGGTTGCGGTATCCAGTTCCGGCTGGCCGGGTTGGCTCCACTCGATCTGGCGCACCTGGGTGATGGCGGCGAGCGCCTCCACGTCCTGGGCGTGCAGCTTGGCCGCGAAGCCGCCGATGTTGTGGTAGATGTAGCTCGGGGACCAGTGGCCGACGACGAGTTGGGCTGCGGCCAGTGCCGTGGTCACCTCGGCGTCTTCGCGAAACGTCACGATGACGGGCTGGGCAACGTCGGGGTCGTCGTCGAAGAGCGCCTCAAGGGAGTCGAAGATCTTGTTGCCGTCGCGGTCGTTGTACCAGGTGGCGGCCGGCAGCGCCAGCGTCTCACGGATGTCGGCGGCTGAGTTGCCGACGGGTGCGAGGATGGCGCCTTCTGGCGGCTCGTCGTCGGATTCGGCGAGGGCGACAGGAGCGATGAGCAGGAGTGCGACCGAGATCTTCAAAATTCTCATAGCGGGAAAGCTAGTCGCAATCCGCTTTTAATCTCAAGAGGTCTATTGGAAGGTTCGCGGTCCGTGCCCCAGCCGCGCCAACGGGGTGGAGGGGGTGGAGGGGGCGGCGGGTGGAGGCAAGTGCCCGCCGCCCCCAGGGGTTCTGGTGCTGGTGGATCGTTGGCTACACGCGCAGGACGCCGCCAGGGCTTTCCGGGTCGTCCGGCCCGTCCGGCAGGTTCCCCGCCGGGTTGGGCGTCGCCATCAGCGGCAGCGGCAGGCGGTCCGGCTGGCCGTCGGGGCCGGCCTTGTCGATGTAGATGTACGCGTCGTAGTCGCCGTGAGCCGTTCCCACGAAGTCAGTGCGCCCATCGTCAAGCTGGCCGAGCGTGTAATCCAGGTAGTACAGGTTGCCGCCGTCGGCGCCACTCCAGCCGCCGTCGTCCTCCCAGTACGTGATGTCGAAGCGGACGGCGGCGTCGTCCAACATGCGGCCCTGCCAGATGGCTTCCGACTCGACCTGGCCGTTGTTCTTGGAATGGGTGCCAATGTCAACCCAGGAGCCGCTGTTACGGCTGTAATGGGTGCCGCCGATCTCGCCGCGGTTGTAGCTGCTCGTGAAGCCCGTTCGACCGGCGTTGAGGTAGAACGTGATCTCGCCGGTGCCCCACTCGTGATCGTCCTCGATGTAGGAACTGTCGAAGCCAAAGGTCACGTACCGGGTGCTGGCGATGTTGCTCGTGACGCCGTTCAGGCTGATGCGGACCGTGTTGGTGCCGCCGTTGGAATCGGCCGCGTCGTCCTCGTAGTAGTCCAGGCCGTCGATGTCCTCCGACAGCAGCAGGTCCGTGATGTAGTGGGTGCTGACGGCCTCCCAGCCGCCGCCCCAGGACGTGTCGTCCTCCTTCATCACGACCTTCACGTCGACCACCGGGCTCGTGCCCGGCAACTGGATCGCGTTGAACGTGGGGCCGCTATTGCCCCAGTTGACGACCGTTGGGCCGTCGGCGCCAAACGAGTAGCTGCCGACGAACTGGTAGCCGGCCGAGCCGAGGCTGCCGTCCGTATCCACGTACACGTCGGCGACGTAGTCGTCCTCGGTGCCGTAGTCGTGGTCGCTGGCCACCGAGAAGTACTCCAGGCGCACCACCGCATCGCCGGCCAGGTTGGCATCGCCGACGCCGGTCTGATAGCTGGTCATGCCGAGGAAACCAATGATCAGGTCCAGGGCGTCGTCGTCGGTGAGCAACTCGCCGTGGTGGCCGTCGACGTAGTCGATCGTGCCGCCCGAGACATAGGGGCTCTCGGCCGGGACCACGCCGTCAAAGCCGTGGCTGATGCCGTCGCCGTCGTAATCGTAACTGAGCCACGCAAGGTAGGCCGGGTCGCCGCCGATGGCGTGGTAGCGCTCCCCGGACGGCATGCTGTTGCCCATGAGGTCCAGGAAGGGGCTGCTGGGGCGCATGTCGCTGCCCGTGGGGTTCCAGATGCCGAAGCCGCCAATGATCGTCGGCACCCACGCCTCCCAGGTGCCGTGGTTCGGGGTGCCGAGCATGATGAGGTCGTCCACGCGGCTGGCCCAGTCTGTGCGCACGTCCGCCACGCCGTCGCCGTACCAGCCGGTCGTCCCCGACCAGTAGTCAACGTCGGCGCCCGGCTGCTCGATCAGAAACCGCGCCACCAGGCCGCCCATCGAGTGGGCGACGATGTCCACCTTCTGCGTCGCCGAGTAGCCGTTGGCCGTCAGCGCCGACTGGATCGCCTCCTCGACGATCTTGCCGGCAACGTACGAAATGTGCTGGCCGCTGGCGCTGGGCGCGTAGTTGAGTGCCTGCGTTCCAGGGGTGGCCTGATCGAAGTCAAGCACCGTGAAGCCCTGGTCCTCCAGCTTCGGGATCATCTCGCGAAAGCCGTCGCCGTCCCCGTGCCAGCCGGGAATCAGTACAATCGGATGGCTGCCCTCGTGGGCCGCCCCGGGCCCCGGTAGGGCCGAGGCGGCAAGCACGACGCAGACAAGCACAACCGGAACACGAAGCCAAGAATCAACCATTGAACCACCGCGCCCGCCAGCGGCGGACACAACGGGCTCAAACCGGCACATGGTCAAAGGCCTTGAGGATGCGCAACGTGGCGGGTGCACTCAAAGGCTCCGGCGGTTTGCCATTAATTCTATATCCTCTAATGTGAATGGATCAGTATGGGCGGCATCCCCGACGTTTCCGTCGACCGTATCCTGATCATGCTGGCAGGGCACCACCGTCTACGACCCGGTGATCCCATCCTCAAAGGCGACCGATTTACGATTGCCCACGGCGGCACCGAGCCGGGTAGTGCAACCTATCTGTTGCTGGACAACGGGCACATCGTTCAGCGCCGAAAGGTCGACCTCGACGAAGGCGTCAACCGCCGCACCATTGGTGGCTACGTGGGCAGTCGGTACCTGCGCCATCGCCTGTCGGCGGACCCCGCGCAGGGCCTGGTGGGTGAGGTCGAGGACGAAACCACGCGCGCCGTCGAGACCCTGAAACTGTGCGTCGCTTGGCCGGAAAAGTCCGGCTTCGTACCGGTTCGAACGGTCTAGCGGCCCGGCGCGTCCTACGTCTAGGACCGCTTGATGCGAACCGGTTTGCCCGATGGCGCCCCGAGCAGGTCGTGAGTGTTGGGCGAGCGCGGCGCATCCTTGACATCCGGGCCTGTGCCCAGGATGGTGTCGCCCCAACCCGTGGAAACGCCCCACCACAGGCGCTCGTGGTGGAAATGATGCCAGCGGTGGAGGCGAATGCGGCGTTGGTAGTAGGCAAAGCGCGGCGCCCAGTCGATGTGAGCCAAGTAGTGGCACCATTCGTAATGGAAGCTCAACCAGAGGTACGCGGCCAGGAACCCGGTGGCGAGTTCGACGCTCGGCGCCAGTAAGAACACGGCCACGCCCAGCGGGATCCCCGACAGCGGTACGATGTGGAATGGAATGAACGCCAGGGGCAGCTCCCAGGGATCCGCGTGGTGCGCGCGGTGAATCCTGGAGACCTTCATGTCCCACGTCCGGCCGCCGATTTTGACGGGTCGGAAGTGCAGCAGGAAGACGTGAATCAGCCACTCATACACGGGCCACCCGACGACGAGGACGGCGGGCCCGATCAAGTCGTACCACGTCCAGTTGCCGAGGGCGATGCGCCAAGCCGTGAAACCGACCGCCAGCACGCCGAGGACGATGGGGCTGGGGTGGGTGAAGAAACTGCGCACGGCGGCGCCGGCGGTGGTGGGTAGAGCGGGCCGTTGACTCATGGTATCGCCGTTGACGGATAGGCCGCTCCGGTTGAAGATCGATTGTGTGGACCTGTTCGATTTGCGTGGACCGATTCAAGGGACAGGATGGGTGCGGGCGCTTGGTTGTCCGCCAACCGGGCGGCGCGTTGGCCGCGCAGGGGCGGCGGGACAGAGCCAAGTTTAGGTCCGGTTGAGCAACGACGGAGACGTTGCTCTTTGTATAGATGGGCAACGTCAGAATGGTAATCGCCTTCGTGGGGTTCACGTCGGCGGCCCGCGACACGGTTCGCGGGTGGACGCGCGAACCAGCCTGGCTGACGAGTCAAACGGCGCTGCGGGCTTTGGGGTGGGCCAGTGGTTGGCCATGGCGGGACGAGGGCGGCGGACGCGGCATCGAAGCCGGAGCGGCACGCTCGGCCAAGCTCGGGCCGCGTGATTCGATTCGGTCGCCGACGCTGATTGCTGCGCCTGTCCGGGGATGCCAGGGAGCCAAGGCTGATCCGGGCAAGCGCTCAAGAAACAAGGATGGGGGGACGGGAGAGGATACCCGCCTGGACTCTAACAGGCGATCTGCTGGCGGTGCCAGTTGCTGGCCGCGTAGGCGTGCGCATAGTAGTAGCAACTGCCGTAGTTGGAGTGCCCTGCGCTGACGATCGTGCCGGTGGGCTCGACATACACGAAGGCGCCCTCGTACTGGTATTCGTAGAAGCACGCTTCGTGGAAGCCCGCCGCAACGCGGCCGACGTCGGGGGCGTAAGAATACGCGGAGGTGCCGTGGCCGTTGCCCGCCCCACAGTCACCGTACGAGAACTCGTAGGAGTCGACACATGTGTAGGTGGTGCCGGTGGGGTCGGAAACTTCGCAAGCGGTCGCGCTGGGGGCCACCATGAAGACGGTGGTCAGGAGCAGAGTGGCGGTCAGAATGGTCTTCATGATATCACCAACCCCAACCGAAGATGGGGCGATATTGACCAAAATAGATTTACTATAAGTAAGTTAGGCGGGGAAAATTCGTTGTAATTGCGGATTTTGTTGTAGAAATGAATGGGCTGATGGCCCAAGGGCCAGGGTCAGCGCTCGCGTGTTGACTCGTGGACGCCGCGCTCATCATGTTCACAGGAAGTCCATGGGGCTGCGGCCGAGCTTGGCGCAGGTCGCGGCCCGCCGCGTCCCAGCGGTCGTCCGTGGCGGCGCCGGCGGCCGCAGACGTGCAACAAGGCCCAGGCTGGTCCCGATGAGCGCCCAAAAAACAGGGGAAGAGAGAAGGAAAAGAATACGAAACTAGAACTTACAAGCAGCCGAGGCTCTCGTAGGTCCAGGAGCCACCAGCGTTGTGGTAGACGTACGTGTCGCAGTACTCGAAGTCGCCCGTGTACTCGTAGTGGCCCGCGCCGGCGTAGGTGCCGGTGGGGTAGACGTACGCGTAGGCGGACTGGCCCTCGCCCTCTTGGAACTGGTTCCACCAGGAGGAAGAGTAGCAGTAGTCCCAGGTGGAGGCGCCGGCCTGAGCGGTGCCGGGGATGTACGAGTAGGCGTAGGTGCTGCTGTAGTCGTAGCCGTCGCTGCCTTCCTCACAGGTACCGTACGAGTACTCGTACTGGTCGACACACGTGTAGGTGGTGCCGGTCGGGTCGGAAACTTCGCAAGCGGTGGCGCTGGGGGCCACCATGAAAGCGGTCATCAGGAGCAGAGCGGCGGTCAGAATGGTCTTCATGATATCACCAACCCCAACCGAAGATGGGGTTAGGCGGACCCAAACGGATCTACTATAAACCGATTGGGTACAGGAAATCTGTTTCGAAAACAGGTTTTTTGCAGAAGCGCGGAGTTCCTTGGCATCATGGTCATGGGCCGCATGCTGCCTCGACGATCTGGGCTTGCTGTGCCGTTTCCCGCGGTGCTCCTTCTGTCGGAGGCGCCCCGCCGGCCCATCCTGGAGATGGCCGCCAAAAAAACGCCAAGGTAAAAGAAAAGGGTGGTAGGCCAACACCTACGGGCAGGCAATGCGGAAAAAAGTGGGACTGACAAGATTTTGTTGGACGTACGCGTCGCAGCGCTCGTAGCTTCCCGTGGACTCGTAGGTGCCCCCCGCAATGTAGTGGAAACCGCCAGGGTAGAGGTACACGACGGCGTTGGTGCCGGAGGCATCGCGGTGGTGCGAAGACGTGCGGTAGCAACTCTCCCATGTGCCGGCGTTGACGTGGGCCACGCCGGGCGCGTTCGTGTACGCGTACGTCGCCGTGTATCCGGAGCCGGAGTCTGCCTCGCAGTTCGAGGACCCGTACCGCGCATCCATGCACGTGTAGGTGCCGCCTGCGGGAACCTCAACATCGCATGCGGTCGCGCCGGGCGCCATCAGGAATGCGGTGGCCAGCACGAGGCCAGCCGTCAGGATCGTTTTCATGATTCCACCAACGCCGCCTGTGGAAACGGGCGGGATTCACGCAAGAGAATCTTGTATAAACCGCGTGTCTCCGTGCGTAATTTATTTCATGAAAAGATGGGCGCTCAAAGCGATGCGCACGGCAGCGCCTGAGCGGTTCCGGTTTGCGCGGTGCGCCCCTTCCGTTGGACGCGTGCTTGCGGACCAAGTCTGGAGTTGAGGTTCCCAAACAAATGTCGGCGCCAAGCAAGGCCGTTCGAAGCGAAACTCCGGGGCCAGGCAGTGCGGCAGTCGGTCGCGCTGCGAGCGCGCCGGACGCGCAACAAGGCTCAGGCTGGTCGCGTTGAGCGCCCAAAAAACAGGGGAAGAGAGAAGGAAAAGGATACGAAACTAGAACTTACAAGCAGCCGAGGCTCTCGTAGGTCCAGGAGCCACCAGCGTTGTGGTAGACGTAGGTGTCGCAGTACTCCCAGTTGCCCGTGTACTCGTAGTGGCCCGCGCCGGCGTAGGTGCCGGTGGGGTAGACGTACGCGTAGGCGGACTGGCCCTCGCCCTCTTGGAAGTAGTTCCACCAGGAGTTCGAGTAGCAGTAGTCCCAGCTGGAGGCGCCGGCCTGAGCGGTGCCGGGGATGTACGAGTAGGCGTAGGTGCTGCTGTAGTCGTAGCCGTCGCTGCCTTCCTCACAGGTACCGTACGAGTACTCGTACTGGTCGACACACGTGTAGGTGGTGCCGGTGGGGTCGGAAACTTCGCAAGCGGTCGCGCTGGGGGCCACCATGAAAGCGGTGGTCAGGAGCAGAGCGGCGGTCAAAATCGTCTTCATGTTTTCACCAACCCCAACCGAAGATTGAGGCGAGTTCGCCAACATGAGTTGCCCTATATATAATTTGCTTCGGTTTAACGGGGTGGCGGGTGGGCGAGACGCGCCGAATCTGCGGACCAGGGCACACTATTGACATTCTACGAACAGAATACAATACAAGTGGGCAGATCGTCCCCCTCCGTGCCAGATCACTGCGATCTCTGCGGGCGGCCAGGGGCTGTCGGGCTGTCCGTCGCGGCCTCCCGCGGGCCACGCACAGCGCTACGGGGGCCCGGCGCCGCCGGGGTTCCAGGGCGGTGGCCCACCGGTCGTCGTCAGTCGGGCCCATCGGCGGCGCTTCGCATGGGCTATCGCTCCGGATCGTCTCCTAAGATCCGGCCCACAAGGCCATCGGCGACGGCCTCCTGCCTCGCGTGACGCGCCGGTTCGGCCTAGCGACCGGGTTCGTCGCCCCACACCTTCGCACGGCCCATCCTGCGGACGGGCCGCGGTCCCGTCTGCCGCGACTCGCCGGCCCTAGCGGCCCGGCTCGTCGCCCCATACGAGTTTGTGGAGCTGCACGCCCACATGGACAGGCAGCGGCTCCGGCTCGGCCAAGACCCAGCGGGTCAGCTGGCCGGGGTCAACGCCCCCCACGGGGTTGAAGAAGACCGGGCACGGCGGGAATCCGTGCTCGCGCAGGACGCCGACGGCGTAAGCGTAGTCCTCCCGATCGGCGATGACGAACTTGAGCTGGTCCGGCTCCCGCAGCAGAGCCAAGTTTCCGAGATCGTTCTTGCCGTGCTCGCCGCTGGACGGGCACTTGACGTCCATGCTGATGCACAAACGGGTGCGGTCCGGGCCCGGGTAGTCGTTGGCGCGCGAGAAATCCAGGTTGCCGGCCGTCTCGATCAGGACCGAGTAGCCGCCGGCGAGCAACCGGTCCACGAGATCCCAAGCGTCCTTCTGCAACAGGGGCTCACCGCCGGTGAAGCACACCTCGCGGGTGGGCTGCGCCGCCACGAACGCCATGATGTCCTCCAGGCTCCGCTTCTCGCCGCCCTTGAACGTGTACGTGGCGTCGCACCAGGAACAGCGCAGGTGGCAGCCGGTCGTGCGCACGAAGGTGGTCGGAACACCCATGCGCCGCCCCTCGCCCTGGATCGAGTAGAACGTCTCCGTGATCTGCACTGGTGCCCCTCCTGCGCCAGCCGACGAGGCCTCGCGCTTCAACCTTTGGGCTATTCCTGAGGCCCTTCAGCGGCCGTCGCCTCGGCCGACCGCGGAATGCCGAAGAGCAACTTGACCACGATGGGGATGCCGAAGAGCGCGAGCGTGATCGCGATGGACAACGAGGTATCGATGTGTACATCGAAGCGCGGGTGCAGCAGAATCAGCTTCACTCCCACGTAGCCCACGGCCACGTACGCCATGTGCTCCAGCAGCGGGAGCCAGTCCATGACGCGCGCCAGCACCGACGCCGCCAGCCGCAGGAACAGGATGCCCAGCATGGCCGCGATGATGATCAGCGTGATCTTGTCCGTGAAGCCCACGGCCACGATGACCTGATCCACCGCGAACGCCAAGTCGACCAGTTCGATCTGGATGATCGTCGCCACCAGCGCCGGCACGCCCATGCGGACCAGCCAGTTGTTCTCCATGCTCAGGTGATGATGCCCTTCCCGGTGCCGTATCAACTGATAGAAGTGCTTGAGGAACAGGTAAACCAGGTAGCCGCCGCCGATGACCTTCAGAATCGGAGTCTTGATGAGCCACGCCGCCAGCAGGATCGCGCCAATGCGCAACGCATACGCGCCCACCAGGCCGTACAGGAGCGCCTTGCGGCGGTCGGCCAGCGGCAGCTTGCGCACCATCGCGGCCAGGATGGCTGCGTTGTCGAACGACAGCACCGCCTCCAGCAGGAGGAGCGTGAAGATGATGGCGATGTCTGTACCGAGTTCGGTGGCCATTACGCCTCCACGTACTCGATGGGGTCGGTCGTTCCGGCCGCCTCGAAGCCACGCCGGCGCAACACGCAGGACTCACAGGTCCCGCACGCCGGCTCCGAGCCACGGTAGCAGCTCCAGGTGAGTTGCAACGGCGCCTTCAGGTCGATGCCGGTCTGCACGATCTGCTTCTTCGTCATCTCGACCAGCGGCGCCACGATGCGAATGCGCTGGCCCTGCACGCCCTGCTTCGTCGCCAAGTTGGCCATTTCCTGGAAGGCCTCCAGGTACTCGGGCCGGCAGTCGGGGTAGCCGGAGTAGTCCAGCGCGTTGGCGCCGATGAAGATCGCCTGGGCGCCCACGACCTCCGCGTAGGCGAGGGCGAAGCTGAGGAAAATCGTGTTTCGCGCGGGCACGTACGTGGAGGGGATCTGGTCACCGATCGCCTCGTCCGTCGGCGCGTCGGGCACTGCGATGGCCGCGTCGGTGAGGGCCGAGCCACCCAGTTCGCCGAGCGGGACCGCCAGCACCCGGTGCTCCTCGACGCGCAAGGCGTCGGCGACGGCACGGGCGCTTTCCAACTCGCGGCCGTGGCGCTGGCCGTACTCAAAGCTGAGCGCGAAGACCCGGTAGCCCTCGCAGCGGGCGATCGTCGCGGAAACGCACGAATCCAGGCCTCCCGACAGGAGAACGACCGCCTTCTTTTGGCCCACGCGCCGCCCAGACGGGCATTGCATAAAAGGGCGGTGGGCCCCCCGCCCGGGCGGCTCCCTGCCCCTTCCCCGTTGCAGCGCGCTCGGGTCAGCCGTCCACGGCCGGCGGAGCCAGCGGGCAACCCAAGGCAACTTGGCCCGGTCGCCCTGCACCCGGCTGGGTGCAACGGTGGTCTCTAAAAGCCACTGAGGCTCCTTGATGGTTCCATGGGCTTTCGCTGCTGGTTGGTTAGCCTGCTCTTCGTCTCTCTTCCAGTTGGTCTGGCGGCCCCCGTGGCCGCGACAGGACAGGATCATTACGTCCAGATTTCGGTGGACTATGACCTGGCTAACCCTGTTGTATTGGACCCGCTGCGCCAGGCGCTTGCGCCAGGAGACACGGTGACGTGGGACAACACTGAATGGAATCGCTATGTAGACATCAACGACCCCGACGGCGTCAGATGGTGCCGTCTGTGGGGCGAATCATCGGGTGAATCGGCGTCCCGATGCACCGTGACGCCGGACCTGCGGGTCGGTTTCCACACGTACGTCGCCGATCACCAAACCGAGGGGTCCCGAAGCGGGACCCTTTGCGTCACCGAGGCATCGGTGATCGACATCACATCGCCGCTGGAGGGCGAGTCGATCGCCGACAGCGCCGTGGTGGCCGGGACGGCATCGTCCGACCTTGGCATCGACTACGTTGAGGCTCGCGTCCGTGGGGGTCCGTGGGCTTTGGCGGAGGGAACCACTGATTGGACGGCTACGGTCTCCACAGACGGGACGGTCCCCGGCCCAAGCGAGATCGAGGTCCGCCTGGTCCGGCAGGACTGCCCGCTGGCCACCGAAGCCATCGAGGTCACTCTCCTCGATGACCCGATTCTGGACCTTGGCGTCACGCGCATGTTCGCGCAGCGCCAAACGGAGATCTACGGAACCTACTACGACATCCGGTGGGAAGTCACCAACACGGGCAACACGCCAGCCACCGCTGTCGTGCACCTCGAGCGCGAGGACGGCGACGGCTGGCTGGATACCCATTATCAAACGGTGATCATCGAAGCCTACGACAAGGCTAGTGGCTTCTACGAGAGCCGCCCCATGGATGACGGCCTGCAATGGCGCGCTCGCGTGGAGGTTACCGAATCGGAGGCCGACGACGCAACCTTGCTGGATCACGTGGCCTACTGGCCGGCGCGCGGCGACGGCACGCCCCAGACCATCGTGGCGCGCAAGGCTGAATTTGACACGCCGGACATCACCCTCACGCGCGGCTCGCAGGTGGCGTTCCAGTGGTTCGGCGCCGACCACGGCGTGCTGGGACCGGGCGGCCAGGAGTGGTGCCCGGAAACCAGCGACCTGGGTCGGGTCTGTTACGTCGTGTTGCCTGGGGCGGGCCGCTTCGACTACGAGGCCAGCGACGATGCGGACATCAACGGCATCGTCCGCTTGCCCGGCGACCCGCCGACATTCGACTTCCCCGACTTCGGCAACGGCACCGTGTCAGGCACGATCCTGTTCGAGGGCAGCGTGACATCGCCGTACGGCGTGCGCCAGTTGGAGTTGCGAATCGGCTCCGCCGACTGGTTCGACGTCGATCCCGCCGAGCCGTGGAGCGAGTCGATCGACACGCTCGAGTACCTCAACGGGCCCCTCGTTCTGGCTGCTCGCGCCACCGGGGAGGACGACTCGATGAGTGAAGCCAACGTCACGGTGACGGTGGCGAACCCGGAGGTTCCCGACTTGGTGCCCACGAACGTCCGCAGCCACGATGGCACCCTCACGAATGCCAACGCGTTCGTGACGGCGACCATCGGCAACGAAGGCAACGTGGCCACGACGACCGACATCATCCTGCTGGGCTACCTCGACGGGGCTTGGACCGAGGTGGATCGGCGCACGATCACGGTGGACCCGTTCTCCGACTACGTCCAACTGCTCAGGTGGCGTTGTCAGGCTTGCATCGGGACGTACGACTACATGGTGGTCGCCGACCCCGATGGCGTCATCGAGGAGCGCAACGAGCAAAACAACTCGATGGCGGGCACCGTTGCGTTCCGTACGGTGTCGACCTGAGAACGGCCGTAGCCGGGCGCAACCGGCGGGGCGCGAGCAGTCGCCGCGTCTCGCCGGTGCTTCGCCGCCTCAGGCCGGGGCAGCGACGGTGCCGACGTACAGCCAGGCGATGCCGCCGGTCAGGGGTGTCGCCGAGATGGAACTGAAGGTCGCCGCGTCCTGCATCAGTTCGACGAAGGCCTGTCCGGACGGGAACGCCGCCGCAGTCTCGGGCAGGTACTCGTAGGCTTCCCGGTGGCCCGTGAGCGCGCCGCCGACGCGGGGCATGACCAGGCGCGAGTAGGCGCGGTACGGGCCGGCCATGAGCCCGCCGGGCTGGCCGAACTCCAGCACCACGACTCGTCCGCCGGGCTTGGTGACGCGAGCCATCTCGGCGACGCCGAGGCCGGGGTTGTCCACGTTTCGGATGCCAAACGCGATGCTGCTGACATCAAACGCGTCGTTGTCGTAGGGGAGATCGAGCGCGTCGGCGGGCTCGAAGCGGACATCGAGGCCCAGCTTGGCGCGCTTCAAGATCGCCTCGTCCAGCATGGGCTGGCAGAAGTCGCTGCCCACGACGGAGCCGGCGTCGCCGACGCGGCGCTTGAACGCGAAGGCCAAGTCGCCGGTTCCGGTGGCGATGTCAAGGACCGCGTCGCCGCGGCGGGCTCCGCTGGCGCGAACGGCGCGGCGGCGCCAACGCTTGTGGATACCCAGGGATAGGACCGAATTCGCCCGGTCGTAGCGGGAGGCGATGTCGGCGAACATCCGACGAACCTGTTCGCTCACGGGCGTGCCACAACGGCCGCTTGTTAATGCTTCACCCACTCCTAGCGCACTTGGAAGGCGCCCACCCAGTCGTCAAACCGCTCCCGGCTGGCGGCGACGGCAGCGCCGGGGTCGGCGGCTGCGGCGATGGCCTTGGGGGCGCCGGAGTCGGCGGGTCCGACGGCGCGCAAGGCATCGCCGAGCGTCGGCCGCTCGGCCTTGTACAACAGGCCAATCGGGACGCGGCTGCGGTCGCGGGCCACCCGGTGCGCGGCCTCCAGGTCGCTCGGGTCGTGGCCCGCGTCGGCCAGGCTGGCAACGTTGTCGCGGAACCAGGCGTAGGTGTTGACCTCGTTGTACGTGACACACGGGCTCTGGATGTTGACGATCGCAAAGCCGGGGTGGCGCACGGCGCCTTCGATGAGCGCGACCATTTGCTTCATGTCGCCGCTGAACGCCTGCGCCACGTACGTTGCGCCGCCAGCGAGCGCCAGCTCAAGGGGATTGACCGGGTCCGCCAAGGGCCCGAGGGGGCTCGCCTTGGTGTGCATCGTTTGCGGCGTCGTAGGGCTGGTCTGGCCCTTGGTCAGGCCGTACACTTGGTTGTCCATGACGACGTACGTGATGTCCACGTTGCGCCGGCACGCGTGCAGGAAATGGCCAAGGCCGATGCCAAAGCCGTCGCCGTCGCCGCCCGCCACCAGGACCGTCAGGTCGGGGTTGGCCAACTTGACGCCGATGGCCTCCGGCAGGGCGCGGCCGTGGATGCCGTGGAATCCGAACGTGCGGAAGTACGCCGTGATGTTGCCCGAGCAGCCGATGCCCGTCACGAGCACGGTGTCCTTGGGCTCCAAGCCAAGGTTGACGGTGGCCGTCTGGAGGCCACGCAGCACGCCGAAGTCGCCGCAGCCAGCGCACCAGATGGGTTCCTTGCCCTTCAGGTCCTTGACCGTCAGGGCCGCCTTGGCCTCGCTCATGCCGCCACCTCCACACCGGCGTGGGCCAGAACATCGTCGCTGGTGAGTGGAATGCCGTCGTAGCGCGTGGCTTCCCGGATGCGGTCGTGCAGGGGAAGCTCGCTGCGAATGAGCCGAGCCAGTTGGCCGGTCGCGTTGGCCTCGGCGACGACCACCGGGGCCGATGGCCCCACGGCGGCGGCGAAGGCCTCGCGGGGGAAGGGCCACAGCAGCCGAACCCCGACGACGCGCGCCGTAACACCCTGCGCCTCTAGGCGCTCGGCGGCCTCGCGGGCGGCTTCGACGGTGGAGCCCCAGGACACGAGCACCACGTCCGCCTCGGCCGGCCCCGTGATGGCCAAAGCATCGGTGGCCTCCTCAACGATGGCCTGCATGCGCCGGAGCCGCCGGTCGACCATCGCCACGCGCACCTTGGGATCCTCGTTGGTGAAGCCCGACGGCGCGTGCTCCGTCGAGTTGGAGTAGTAGAGTCCGCCGGGCTCGCCGGGCAGGGCCACGAGTTGCCGCTGGCTGCCATCGCCATCGTACGGCTGATAGGACCCATCCCACGCGTTGGAACCGGCCGGCGCCGCGCGGCCCGGGCGAACCCCATGGCGCGCCGACTCCGCCGCGACATCAAACGGCGCCACGGTCTGCTTGAACAAGCTGCACTGCTGGTCCAGCGCGACGAACGCAGGGCAACGGAAGTGCTCCGCCAGCCGGAACGCCTCGCTCGTGGCGTGGAAAGCATCGGCGACATCCGTCGGCGCCAGTACCACGCGGACGAACTCGCCGGTGCCGCCCTGGATCATGTGCCACAGGTCCTCTTGGCCGTGCTTCGTCGGCATGCCCGTGCTGGGCCCCGGCCGCTGGCAATCCAGGATGACCACCGGGGTCTCCGTCGAACCGGCCAGCCCCACGGTCTCCGTCATGAGCGCCAGCCCCGGGCCCGACGTTGC
>JBFJYU010000043.1:0-14382 GCA_041622435.1 Thermoplasmatota archaeon
GCACCAAGGACGAGGCGGCCCACTGGACGGCTCGCCGCAAGGAAGCCCAAATGGTGCGCGAATTGCAGCAGTTGCGCAACCAGTTGGGCAACGCCGCCGCCGACGACAGGGGCAGCCCCGGCCGTACCTCGTCCGGCACCGCGGCCGCAGAAGGGACAGCACCGCGCCAAGTGGCTTTGGGGGACCCGCAGCCGGGCCCGCCAGCGCCCGCAGCACCGACCGCGCATGCAACACAAGGAGCGGGCGCCATGAGCACAGGACCGGGACTCCCACCGGGCGGAGCGCGGCAGCAGCCGCCCAGGGCCGCAACAACCCCCTCCTCGGGGCTTTCGGCCGGGCCCAAGATCATCTGCGACGCCCGCGAACAGGCCGGCGCCGTCGTCCGTACGCTGCATGAGCGGGGCGCCGCCGTTGAGGTGCGAACCCTGGAGGTTGCGGACTACATCCTTTCAGACCGGGTCGCCGTCGAACGCAAGGAGGGCCGCGATTTCGTTGACAGCCTGGTGGACGGTCGCCTGTTCGAACAGGTGCGCGAACTGGCCGCCTACCCGAAGCCGATCCTCATCATCGAAGGGACTCTCTACGGTCACCGCGGCGTCAGCGAGGAGGCGCTGCTGGGCGCCGTCGGCTCCATCGGCGTCGACTTCGGCGTTGGCGTCCTACAGACCACCGACGCCCGCGAAACGGCCGCTCTCCTCCACGCCATCGCACGCCGTGAACAGGGTCGCTCTGGCCGCAAGGTGGCCGTGCGACCCGGTCGCAGCTCCATGAGCGACCGGGAGCGGGCGCTCTACCTGCTGGAGGGTCTTCCCCACGTTTCGGCGACGCTCGCGCCGCGCATCCTGGAGCATTTTGGCAGCGTCGGCGCGGCGTTTGCCGCCCCGGCGGACGCGTGGTCCAGCATCGACGGCATTGGCCCAAAAACCGCGGCAGAAGTTCGCCGCGTCATTGAGGCAATCCACGCCTCGGGGGCGACCTCAATGGTCGGTGCCCCGGGCGCACCCGCGGCCTGAGTCCCCAGAGAGAACCCACCGAAAGGGTTTAAGAGGAGGCCTTAGTCGGCCGCGCTATATCGGCGCATGCCGAGGTGAATTTCCATGGCCAAAGTTGATGACATCAGCGTCGGGCTCGATATGTTGATCGAGGACACGAGCGTGCCGCGCAACATTCGCCGCGCCGCCACCGAGGCCAAGGGTTTGCTGGCCAACAAGGACGAGCCGCTCGACGTGCGCAAGGCGAAGGCCATCAGCACGCTGGACGAGATGGCCAACGATCCCAACATCCCCCTCCACGGTCGCACGCTGCTGTGGAACATCATGAGTCAGCTTGAGACGCTGGCCTAGCCAGCGACCAGCTTCGTTGTGCCCCGGGTCGCCCGGGCCCGAGGATGTTGTTGCCTGAGGCGCGCCGCGCTTCGGTCCGGGAGCGTCAGGGCAAGGACAACAGCGAGTCCATCTTGATCACATCGAGCCCGCGGTAGATGTCCCCCGTGAACAGGTAGCCATCCCAGTAGCGAACATCCCAGGCGTTGACGCCGGGCGTCGTCCACTGGTCCACGATTCGGGGGAGGCCGGGACCATCAAAGTCGATGGTCACGACGCCGGCCGTGTACCAGGCGACGGCGAGCAAGCCGGGGCCGGCGAGTTCTCCGAAGTGGGCCGTGCAGGGGCCCCGATTGTTCTCGGGGAGGGACACGTGGCCAATCTCGACGGGCTCTCCCTGCACGTCGGCCAGGAGCCCCATGTCGTAGAACCAGATGGAACCGGGTTCGTCGGAAATCGTTCCGATGGGCGTGGTGAGGCTGTTCTGGCACCCGTCTTCAGGGTACCAGAAGCCCGCCTCGTCGCCGATGATCAAGACCGTGTGATCGGGGTTCGCCAAGGCCCAGTGGTGGATTTGGATGGAGGGGTGGTCCACGGTCCAGATGATGGAGGGCTCCACCGGGTTGGTGATGTCGAGAACGTACGTCCTGTAGACGGCGGCACAGTAGGCACGGCCGGCGTCGGGGTAGACGGCGACGTCGTGGCATCCCGGCTGGACGCCGTTCCAGACCTTCACCAGGTACGGGTTTTCCGGGTCTGAAACGTCGACGATGTCGATGCCGCGGGAGCTGCTGCGGCTGTTGTAGACCAGGTTGGTGCCGGGCAGCGCGGCGACGTTGTGGGTGTGGCCGCCCAGGGCGATGGTGGACACGTGGACGGGGTCGTGGGGGTCACTAACATCCACGAAATGGATGGAGTGTCGGCCGTCGGCGAGCACCGCGATCGTCCGGTTGCCGACGTCGAGGAGGTCGACATCCCGCGAGGGCAGGCCCAGCCGTCCCACCTCGACGGGGTTGGCAGGGTCGCGCACATCAATGACCGAGAAGTAGCCGCTCAGCCCTGAGGCGTACGCGTAGCCGTCGCGCACCCACAAGCCGCCACCATACCCGTGGTCCAGGTTGGCGACGTGGGTCAGGGAGGAATCCGTTGGCAACGGATCGGCTCCGGCGTTCAGGCCTCCAAGGCCAACCAGGATCAATGCGGCCGCGACCAAGTGGACACGGTAGCCAGCTAAGCCGTTCAACACAACCAACACACCATGCCGGCATCGCCCCGTGCTTTCATAGCCGTACCGACATCTTGTCCAGGGGTCGCTACTGGGCCCTCCGGTGCCTTCACCTTCCGCGATGGTGGGTGTTTTAAGGGCTGAGCGCCCCTGAAAGAAACGGATGCATCAGGCGGGGCGCGCAGTCGGCACGATTTACGACGACATCACCTCAACGGGGTTTACGATCGCGGTTTCGGATCCGACGCTCCGCCGCCTGGATTATGTGGAGGCCGACCACCAGGGCCGACGGGTGCTCGGGCAGGTTGAGCGGGTCGAGAGGGCCAGCAGCCTCAGCCATGAGCAGGCGCTGGCGGCCGTGGAGGACGAGGCTGTCGTCGGGGTCGACGACAAGCTGTCTGCCTTCATCCGCGTCATTGGCTTCCTCGACGAGCGCAACCGCGTCCAGGTGCCTCGCACGCCGTTTGCTAGTGGGCAGGGCGTCAGCGCCGCTCCCGATGATCTGGTGACGGCGCTTTTGGGCCTGCACGGCCCGGAGGAGGGTGGCGCGCTGCTGGGACTGGTCAAGGGGGACCGGATCCCGGTGCATCTGGACCTGAACGTCCTGGCGCAGAAACACGTGGGTGTTCTCGCCAAGACCGGCGCCGGCAAGTCATACACGGTTGGCGTGCTGCTGGAGGAGTTCCTGAAAGCGGGCGTGCCGATGGTGATCCTGGATCCCCACGGCGAATATGGCAGCCTGCGCAACGCCAACGTGGATGATGGCGAACTGGAAGCGATGGCGCGCTTTGGCATCAAGCCCAAGTCGTTCAACAAGCAGGTCAAGGAGTTCGCGCTGGATACGGCGTTGAACCCGGATGCGGAGCGTCTGGTGCTGGAGGGTTTGAACCTGGAGGCGCGCGAAATCGTGGACCTGCTGCCGGCCAAGCTTTCCGGCGCCCAGGTGGGCGTGCTCTACCAGGCCGTCAAAGAAGTGAAGGAAGCTATTCCGGCTTATACGATCAAGGACGTCATGGATGCGGTAGCCCGCAACAAGGCGGCATCCAAGTGGAACGTCCTCAATTCCCTCGAAGCCCTGGACGCCACGGGCGTCTTCGACATCCGGGGCACGCCGCTGCCCAAGCTGGTGCAGGATGGCCAGTGCACGATTGTCAACCTGAAGGGTGTCGCCCCCGACATCCAGGAAGTGGTCGTCACCCGCCTGACGCAGACCCTGTGGGAGGCGCGCAAGCGCAACGAGGCGCCGCCGCATATCCTCGTGGTCGAGGAGGCGCACAATTTCTGCCCTGAGCGCGGCATCGGCAACGCCACCAGCGGCGCCATCATCCGCACGGTCGCCAGCGAGGGCCGAAAATTCGGCCTGGGGCTGGTGATCATCAGCCAGCGCCCCGCGAAGATCGACAAGAACGTGCTGAGCCAGTGCAACACCCAGATCATTCTCAAGGTCACCAATCCCAACGACCTCAAGGCGATCGTGAGCAGCATCGAGGGCATCACCGGCGACACCGCCGACGAGGTGCAGCGGCTCCCGGTGGGAAGCGCGCTCGTGGCGGGCGGCGGCCTCACCCAGCCTGTCGTCGTCGACATCCGGCCGCGCCACACGAGCCACGGCGGGCGCAGCATCAAGGTCGTCTCCGCTGCTGGCAAGGCAAGTCCGGCCTCCGCCCCCAAGCCCCGGCCGAGTCTCCCGAAGCCCGCCGTTACGCCTGCTGAGCGGCCGGCGCCGCGCCCAGCCGCGCCCGAGGTGCCCGTGCCAGCCAAGGCACCGGTACCGGTTGCTGCGGGAATCGGTGCAAAGCCCGCTGCCGCGCCAGCCAATGGTCGAGGGCCCCCGGCGCGAATTTCCGATGTGACGTCATCCTCGCGGTTGACGCGGTCCGAGGTCGAACGCAAGCGCGAAGAGGCGCGCCGGGCCCTTGAGGCGCCCAAGCGCGCCGCTACGCAGGCGGCCCCGGACGTGCCGAAGAAGCCGCCGGTGCGCCCTGACCTGATCGGCCTGCTGGACCCGGAGAAACCGTCGCCGTGGGCTGCCACCCGACCCGATGCACCGCACCCGCCCAAGCCGGCTCCGGCGCCGCGCCGCATCGCCAAGCCGACGAAGGCGCAAGCCACCGGTCTGCACCGGGTTGTCAGCCGCATCGGGATCGTGGGCGGCGACGACCCGGACCGATCCCTGACCGTGGTGCGCAACATCGCCGTGCAAAACGGCCGTGACCCCGACGCGCGCGTGGCGGACTACGTGACCATCGCGGAGACCGTGTGCTCGGAGGCGGCGCCGCGGTGCATTCAGTGCCCCCTGCGCGACCATTGCCAATTCCACGCGCGCATGAAGCAGGAACGCGAGAAGGAACGGAAAAATGGCCGATCCATCATCCGCCGGCTGTGGAGTCGCTGAGGACGATCACGGACGCCAAGATCGAGCGGTACCTGGATGTCACGCGGCGCGCGATGGACAAGGTGAAGGTCGTCGTACCTGAGCGGTCGCACTTGGAACCGGTCGCGCGGGATTTCCTGCGCATGGCCGGCAGCTATTACGCGGACGCGCAGCACTTCCACGAGTCGGGCGATTACGTCAACGCGTTCGCGTGCGTCAACTATGCCCACGGCTGGCTCGACTGCGGCGCCCGCCTGGGCCTCTTCGATGTCGGCGAGGACGATGTCCTGTTCACGCTGGCGCATTGACGAAGCGGCGCACGCGTCGGGGCCAGCAGGCACGCCGCGCCCACCCCCCCCGCCGCCCCCCCCCCCCCCCGTTTGATGGCCAAAATGGACCACCTCCGGCGTTTAGGTTATTATTTCGGGTACAGCGCTGTGTCGGTATTATACCGCAGTTGGCGCAAAAGATCGCTTTGGCCGGCCCCCGCTGTTCCACCGAACGGCCCCATACCCCACGCAGGCACTCCGGTCGCAGGCCATTCGCCCCATCATCGCGAAAATTGGCCGTCCTCGCCATTAATCCACGTTACCCGTTCTGACCGGTTCTTTCACATCTATGCAAAAGGCCATGCGGGACCTGCGTTTCAACTGGAAACGGTCAAGTATGCCACCCGCGCCTGACTGAGACCCACACTGACATTGCCCTCGGGCCCGGTTGGGAGGCCGGGTCAGTGTGGAGCCCTTCGCCAGATCCCGTCTGGCAGGGGCAGGCCGACAGGTTCCTGTCGGCCATGCGGCGCCAAGCGCCGGTAAACGGGAGGTGCGAACATCGAGGAGTACGTCTGGGCTCGCGTCGTAACGCGTGACTGGGAGTACACCGAGCGAATCGGGTACTAACCACCGCTGCTGCGGTTCTCTTCCCCTTCACCCACTTATCCGGCGCTCGTCGACGGCTTTTCCCGCCGGAGTGACCTGCGCCAGTTGCCGATGTACCCGTTTCGCAACCGCGCGCGCTGGCTGGTCGCCAACCGATATCTCCACCTCATCGAGGCCCTTGAGCAGGACCTAGGCCCCAAGGTGGTTGACCAGCATCCGATGCTGGGCAAGCGGGTGCGTTCCATTCGCAACCTCCTGCGGGTTCGCAACGCGGTCTTCCTCCTGCTCTACATGCACCTGGTCGCCGCTTCCGCCTCGGTGCTGCTGGCACGCGTGCCGGAATCCGAGGGTGCCATCAGCCTCCTCAACAGCGTCGCGGCGCTGACGAGCGCTTTGGCTTTCGTGCTGGCGGCCGCGTTGTTGCTTCTGGGCCGTTTCCTTGGCCAGCACGAGATGGACATTCTGACCTACCTGATCCTGGCCCGTAGGCGTGCCAAAGCGTAGCACGATTTTGGGCCCTTAGCAGTAGGCGCAATTATTCTGCTCCACGCGCAAGGCCTGGTATTTTTGCCTTTGTTGGCTGCTGGCCGAACTGAGTATATAAAGTCTGGCGACCGAGCGGGCTGATAGCATTTGATATTCGGTCTACCGCACATCAAGTTGTAGCCATCGCAGATGGCTTGATTTGGCACCAGATGGCAGCAGATGCGGTCAGAAATGGTGGGAAAGCCTCGATCAAGCCCCCGTGGCAACCCCGCCGGGCCCGCATTCCAGGCGTCTCGCGAAAAAACACGGCGATGCGCAAAGGGCAGATTTGTTGCGTATTAGCCAGATGCAGCCGATTATGGGGCTGAGAGGCGGGTCAGGTAGTGCACGGTCCGGCGAGGCGCCGTGGCCTGAATGCGCTCCTGGACCTGGTCGAAGACGCGCGGGGGGATGATTGGGTCGTGGGCGCCGAGCTGGAGCTGGTCGCCCCACTGCAACGCGCCGGCATACACTGGGTTCGTCAGGATGTGCGTCACGTTCCACACGGTCCAGGGCCGCTCGCGCCGCGTCGCCGGCCCAAACTCATTCAACCAGTTGGCAATGGCCTGCTTACCCTCGCCGCGGCCGAAGCGTTCGAAGATTCCTCGCACCCACTCCGCCTCGGACGCCACCGCTTCGAAGCGCCGGTCGGCACCGTAGGCGAAACCGAACGGGGCTGGGCGGCCGAGGCTGCCGCCGCCGGTCTTGGCCTTCTGCTCCATGCCGATGAAGACGCGTTCGCCGATCTGCTCCGACTCCAGTTGGGCGATGCGCTGGATGATATCCATGACGAACCGACCCATGGCGGTGGAGGTGTCGAGGCTCTCGGTCACGGACGCGAAGCCCTTGTCCTCCCGCGTGAGCTGATCCATCATCGCCATGAAGTTGCGCGAGTTCCGGTGGATGCGGTCCATTTTCAGAACGAGGAGGGTGTCCCATTTGTCGCGCTCGTCCATGAGGCGCTGATAGGCCGGGCGCTTGGTGGTGCGTCCGCTGTGGCCCTCGTCAATGTACTCCCCTGCGATGGCCCAGCCCTGCGCGCCGGCAAAGAGACGCAGGCGGTCAAGCTGCGCGTCGAGGCTGAAGCCTTCCTTGGCCTGGTCTTCGGTGCTCACGCGGGTGTAGAGGGCAACCCGAGTCTCCATCTGGACTCAAGCGGGTTTGGTGGTTCTTGAAAGCCCCGCTTTGGCACCGGAGATCGGGTCCGCTACGTGCTATACGTGAAAAAACGCGGCAATGCGCGCCATGCGGAATAATTGCGGCTCTAGCTTCGCGATGGCCTTGAATGGCCATTATTCCAAGTGATACGTAGTGGCGACATGATTAACGAGTAAAGCGAAACAGTGGCAGGGGGCTGAACGCATGCCGGATCAACCGCGTGCGTTGCCCGGGGCGGCGGCCTCGGCGCTTCCCACGCGCAGCGGCGGCGCCAGGCGCTGGGCGTGAGCAACCACCCAGTCACGCACGTCGCCCATCGGGGCCGCCATGCCCTCGTCGCGCAAGCTCGTCATGACGCTTGCCCCCAACCCGCACGGATTGATGCGCTCGAACTCCCCGAGGTCCAGGTCCACGTTGATCGAGATTCCATGGAAGCTCACCCAGCGCTGGATGGCGATACCGATGCTGGCGATCTTGCGCAGGGCGCCGCCGTCGGCGTCAAGCGTCCACACGCCGGGGTAGCCGTCCTTCAGGCCCGCCCGAACGCCAAAATCAGCCAGCAAATCGATCACGAAGCCCTCCAGATGCTGCACCCACGCCCGCACGTCCCGGTTGCCCTCGCCCAAGTGAACGATGGGGTACAACACGAGTTGGCCGGGGCCGTGATACGTCGCCTCGCCGCCGCGCTCGATGTCGAACACCGGGAGACTCTTGTCGAAGACCTGCTCGGGCGTGCCACGCCGGCCCAGCGTTGCCACGGGCGGGTGCTCGACGAGGATCAGGGTGTCCTCCCCCTCGCCGCGCTGGCGCTGGTCCCGCAGACGGCGCTGGATGGCGAGGCACTCGCCGTACTCCATGCGGCCCAGGTCGAGGACCTTCACGAAATGTTTCACGATCTGATCAGGTGTAAGCGCTTCGGCGGCGCTGGATCACGGGGCGAGCCCGCGCCGGAGGGCGACGGATCCCATTTCCCGGACGCCGAGAACGGCAACAGGGCGGTGCGGCAGCCGCGCCGGATCTGCACGACGTGGCGCTAGGGTGCAGGCAACCCAAATGCGTTGCAAGGGGTTGCCCCGGGCACGCCAACGACGCCCAGAACAGGCTCGTCCGGCGGGCTTCCAGCGGCGCGTTCGTAGCCATTTCGCAGGCAGTCGCCGTCGTCATCCCGGTAGTTCCAGGCATCGTAGAGGTACGCCTTGCCTGGCCTGGGCTGTACTTCGGTGCCGTGGGCGGCCCCGATGAGGACGTTGTCGCCGCTCATGGCCACGGCGGACCCGAAGGATTCCATGTGGTTGGCGTCCGCGATGGCCAGTGTCTCTGTGTGCCACTCGCCCGCGCCATCGGGTTGGTACAGGTAGGCCGCGCCGGGCAACCTAACGGTCTGATGATCCATGGGGCCATCAAGAATGGATCCGACTCCCACGATCAGGCGGTCCCCGCTGATGTCCACGCCGCGCACGGAGCGCTCTGCCACGCTCGGGGGAGGGGCCAGCTTGGTCTCCCTCCAGCCGCCTTCACCGTCCGGCTGGTACAGATAGGCAGCAGCGTCGCCTTGCCGACCAAAGCTCAGTGCGTCGATGAGGATGTTATCCCCACTGATGGCCAGACTCCCTCCAAACCGGCCCCCGTCTTCGCTGTCGCTGCGCGCGAACTTGTACTCGTTCCATCCGCCTTTTCCATCGGGCTGATACAAATAAGCGGCAAGAGAGTAAGAGCCGGGGCCTTCGTCGATGCCAGTCCCGATGAGGATGTTATCGCCGTCGATCGCCACAGATCTGCCATAATAGTCAAGGTACTCGGCATCGCTGGCAACGAATTGGTGCTCATGCCAACCCCCGTTGCCATCGGGGCGGTAGAGGTAGGCCGCACCAGTGTCACCATGCTCCGTCACCTTGCCTGGGGCGCCGATCAGGATGGCACCCCCACTGGCCGCCACCGCGCTTCCAAAATAATCTTCGCTGGCGCCGTCGCTGGCGGTGAGCTTGTGTTCGCGCCAGTCCCCGTTGCCATCAGGCGAATAGATGTAGGCCGCTCCGGCACGACGGGCCAGCCCAGAGTCATGCGGTGCCCCAACACTCAGCTTGTCGCCACTGACTGCCACCGAGGTGCCGTAGAGAGCCAGTTGTGCGGCGTCGCTCGCGGTGAATTTCACCTCACGCCAGGCGCCGTTGCCGTCGGGTTGAAACAGGTAGGCAGCGCCGGCCTTGCGGGCCGCTTCGTTGTCGCGGTAGGCACCGACCAAGACCGTGTCCCCATCAATGGCTAGCGCGCTACCGAATTGGTCGTAATTGCCGCGCCCACTGGGGTTGAATTGCGTTTCCCACGCGTAATGGGGGACCATGGCGCCCGTCAACGCCGGGCCCGCAAACAAAATCGCAGAAAACACCAGAAGGAATAATCGACTTTTCAAAAGAACCCCACCACCAAATTGATGACAAAGAAAAACGACGACCACTAAAGCCCTGCCGGCCCACCAGAGCGGTGCAGTTCGCCGTTGGGTAGGCTAATGCCTGCCGGGGCAGCCGGACGGCAGCGTCGAAATCGCAGACCGGGAAGAGAATCACGCTTCTGGCCAAGAGCAAGCATGGCCACCCCCGCCACAACGCCTCCATCACCTGCCGGCCGCCAGATGATATCGCTGACCCGCGGCAGCATTTCGCAAAGGCGCCAGGGCGCCGGTTCCGGGTGGGGCTCGATGGGGTCATGCAGGAGGGCAGGGATCGTCGCGTTGCCCGTGCCCCCGACCGCCTGGCACCGCGTGGCGGCCCGCGAGGCTTGGGCGTTGCCGCGGCCCGGTTGACCGCCTAGCGGTGCCAGGGATTGCGATGCAGCCAGTGGTCTGGCCGCCCCATGAGGGGTCGCCGTTGTGCGTGGCGTCACCCGTCCGCTGATCGCGTTGCCAGTGGATCGTGCAGGCGGCGACGGCGGTGGCGTCGCCGCACCCATGGTCCGAGCTTCGCCCGTGATCGGGAATGCCCCCGCAGTCTACGTTGCCCGAGGCGCGCGTTTGTGTGACCTGGAACCACCTGGATCATGAAGCAACACATCCCGCCAGGTGGCTCAATGGGAGCGACTCGGCGGTCGCCGCAGCGGGGAGCCACGACCGAGCGGCGCCGAAGCGCTTCCCGCGAAGCCAACACCTGGAGGGCGACGACGGTCACACAACGGTAGGCGAGCCACGCAGCGCCTTTCCAACCACCGATGGCGGAATCAACCCTCCGCCGCCAAACGTCCCCTCGTCTCCTGCCGCCCCCGCTCATAGAAGCCGGCCGCCTCGTCGGGATCGAACTGCAAGATCACGTTCGTCAACGGCGGCTCCGGCGCGTGGATCATCAAGTCGAAGGGCGGCAGGTACTCCGGATCACGCTTGGGCAGTCGCGTCCGCAACCTCAGCGCCTCCATTTCGCCCGATTGTCGGCCGTGCCAGGTGATGTCGCTGACGCGGCGCAGCATCTCCCCGAGGCGCCATGGCGCGGGTTCGGGGTGGGGCTCGATGGGGTCGTGCAGAAGGGCGTGGATCTTCGTGGCGCCGTCCTCGAGGGCCCGTCGCAGCGGGAACGGCGTCCAATGGCCGCCGTCGACGTACGTGCGGCCGTCAATGCGGACGGGGGGAATTCCCGGAATGAGCGCGCAACTGGCCATGAGGTGCTCAATGCGCAGCTCGCGGCCCGAGAATGCGACCTCCTGGCCGGTCTCGATGTCCACGGCAGTCACCATGAACTCCATAGGGCTCGCGTGGAGGTCCTCCAGGGGCAGGTGCTCTGCCAGCAGCCGGCCAAGGGGCGTCAGGTCCTTGAGTCCCCGCCAACGCCGGATGCGCCAAACATCCCGGCGGGCCCGAATCACGTCCTTGGGCCGCACCGACGTCCACCAGCGGCGCAGGTCCTCCGGCTCGCCACCCGCCACGATCATGGCGCCGTTGAGGGCCCCCGCGCTGGTTCCCACCACCAAGTCCGGCTTGAAGCCCGCCTCGTGCAGCGTCTGCCAGCAGCCCGCCTCGTACGCGCCGCGGCTGCCGCCCCCGCCCAGGACGAGGGCTTGTTTCTTGGACACCTCACTGCCAAGACCGTGGCGAGGTAAAGGTCGTCGCATGGCGTTGCTGTGCCGCCCCTGGGGGCGACACGGCCGCTTGCCGCCGATCGCCCACAGATGATCCGGATTGGCCGAACATTCAGGACACGGCCAGCGTCGCCGATCGCATCAAGTGGCCCCACGAAGCGGTTGCAACTTGCCGTAGGTCACGCTGCGCCAAAGCCACTCCATCAGGCCAAATCGGAACCGCGTCAACCACCACCTACTGAAAAGAATCTGACCACCGAAAAGCACGATGCTCAATGCAATACAGCCGGTGGTCCCGACCCGCCCCAAGAGGCCAAGACCTTGACCGTAAAACAATGCAACGAGCAACACGCTTTGCATGAGGTAATTCGTCAGCGCCATGCGACCCACCGGCGCCAGCCATTCCAGGCGTCGGCGCCACGCGGGACGCTGAAACAGGAGCACCAACCCAGACAAGTAGGCCGCCGACAGCGCCACGAGACCCACCTCGGCCGTAAGCCAAAGCAAGCTCAGCAAGGCCGAATTGACCTCGGGGTACGCGTCGTCAACGAACCACACCATGGCGGCCAAGAAGGCGCTGCCGTACAATCCAATCAGCAACGCCCGCGGGAAAATGCGCCGATACATGTCGACATGTTCGCGTGCGTTTTGAAGCCACATGCGCCGTCCCACGACGAAGCCCACCATGAACTTCCACAGGATGCTTGTCCACCAATACAGGGCGGAGTCGAACGCCAAGGTCCAGTGGCTGTATTCGGCGACGAAGAAGGCCATGTTCATCTCCACCACGTCGCGCCAAGTCCCCTCCGTCATGACGGCGAACCGCTCGCCTGCAGACATCTCGAAGCCGGATCCATCGAAGACCAAGCCCCCTACGCCGAGGAATCGGATGAATGGCATCAAAGCGGTAAACAAGGCAATCGCCGCCGCCGTCGTGAGAATGAAGCGGTCGCTGCGGTTCCTGAAGAGGATCAGAATCAACCCGATCAGGGCGTACTGGTGAAGGATGTCGCCGAACCACAAGAAGAAACCATGGGCCAAGCCAATCACGAGCAGAATCAGAATTCGTCGGATATAGATGCGGAGGAACCCCGGGCCCCGTTCGGCAGCCTTCGAAAGCTGCATGGCGAAGCCAAGGCCGAACAACATGGCAAAGAGCGTGTAGAACTTGTAGTCGACCAGGGCAAAGACCAGAAAACCGAACACCGGGTCGGTGGCCGCGGTGGGAATCGCGGCGCGTTGTCCATTGGTCAACGCGAACCACTGCGTGGTCCACACCATGTTGGCCAGCAGGACGCCGTACAAAGCGAACCCGCGCACGACATCGACCAGGACATAGCGCGATGGCGGTTCCGTCGGCGAGGCGGTCAAGGAATCATCCAATCGCCCCACACTTAAGAGGCTGCGTCCCCGGGGATATCGCAGGTGATTGTGGATTCACACGGCTTCGACACAATTCATCCATGAAGTTCAGGGCCAGCACGAATCTGCCGACAGTCCGCCTTGTACGCGCCGCGACGACCGCCACCGCCGGACACGAGGGCTTGTTTCTTGCTCACCGCATCGCCCAGCCCGTGGCGAGTTAATGGGCGTCGCATGGCGTAACGCCTCGCCCCGGCAGCACAAGCGTCAAGCCCCGCCGACCCGGTCCGCCCCCGTGGCCCCGCTTCGACGCAGCGCCCGGCTGCCGGCCTTGGCAGTCACCCGCGCCGTCGGCAAAAGCATAGACACTGCCCCCGGCCCGCCACATGAGCTGCGTCGGACGGGGGCATTTGAACAAGGAAACCACGATTCGAGTGAATCTCGCCCGCCTAAAACCACCTGTTCTGGGCCACAATTCTTCCCTTAACCCGAACCGTAATGGTGACCTGCCCCAACATGGAGTGATGCGAATCAACCTCCACATCCGTGCCTGCCACTTCTAGCAATTGCATCCCGCCCGAGATCCCGAAGCGGCAGAGCTCGTCCTCGCCGCGGAGAATGCGAGTCCGCCCACTCCACCGGTCGTATGCAACGAGGATCGTCTCGGTGGGCGTGATTTGGACATTTGTCGCCGGCATGGCTGCACCTCCAGGGCGCGCGCTTCGCCAATCGAGGTGCAGGCTTAAACCCCGGCCCAGGGCCCCGGCATAGAGGCGCCGTCCAACCAGCGCACACGAACGGTCGAGCTAACGCGCCACGAGCCAGAGGCGAGTGGTCGCGTTCAGCGATTTGTTCGACGGTGGCCTAGGCTAGGATGGGCCGCTTCCACCTTCCTGCAAATCCAGGTTAATGCGTTCATGCCGGGCCCGGTGTTCGACCGTAGTCAGCAGCAAATCAAAGTCTTCCGCAGTTTCGAATCCATGGATGACGTCACTGCGCCGGGCATCCAGCGGACGACCCGCGAGTTGAGCACTCCATCCATCGCCGCTCCACGCCAAGATCGGCCGATTGAGTTGCCAAGCGAACGCGATTTCGCTCAAGGTGCCTGCCCCGCCTCCAATGGCTACGACAACATCCGCATTGGCGACGAGCGCGTTTCGCACAACGTCTAGGCCAGTCGGAATAACGATATCGCCGATTCCTAGCGTGGGGTCGAAGCCGGGGATAATGGCGATGGTATCGGCGTCGGTCCGCTTCTCTGATTCCTTGGTGCCTTCCAAAATTAGGCTGGGCAGAGACCCCAAGCCGCCAGACTGAACCCGGTATCCCTGGTCCACTGCGATACGGCCGACGGCGCGTGCAATTTCGCCGGCAGGCGTGCCCGGCCGGGTCCTAGCTGAACCGACCACCGCTAGGATTGGCCTCAATGGAGGGCGTCCCTCCGTACCACAAGCGCGACAATTTTCTCGACCTCGTCAC